>JAAYAV010000202.1 GCA_012719195.1 Anaerolineae bacterium
AGGCGCTTGCTGAAGTCAAGCGTCGGCCCCACCGGCTCCGACCGAGGGGCCGGGCTGGGAGCTTTGGCAGCAGCGCTGGAAGCCGGCGAGACACTCTCGGACTCCGGCTCGGCACCGTTACCGGACAGGACCACGTTGACCGCCTGCTGGCCCTTGGGGGTACCACGGATCTCAAACTCCACCGCACGCCCCTTGGTCAGCGAGCCGTCACTGGCTCCGAGAACTACGGCGCTCTCGTGGAAGAACACCTCGCTGCCGTCCTCGGCCTGAATGAAGCCGTAGCTGCGACCGCGGTTGAACCACTTGATGGTGCCGCGACGAACATCCGACCCCACCGCCATGGGCGGCGGGGCGGGCTCGCGTCGTCTATTGCTGGATCGTCGCGGGCGACGGCGTCTTCCGCGACGGCGCTCGTTCTCCTGCACCTATCGTGCTACTTCCGCGTTGGGGTTGCGATAACGGTAGACGATGCGGCCACGCTCGAGATCGTACGGGGTCAGCGCCACGCGCACACGGTCTCCCAGCAGCACGCGGATGTAGAACTTGCGCATCTTCCCACTGAGGTACGCGAGCACCTCGTGACCGGTCTCCAGCTTGACCCGGAAGTTGGTGTCGGGCAACGTCTCGACGACGACGCCTTCGACCTCAATAGTGTCATCTTGCTTCGGCATGGTTCTCCTAGTGTCTGGTGTCGGGGGGTCTCACTCCCCCAGTACGGACGGCGGGCTAGACGGGTTCGGCGTCTCCGGCCTTGCCGTCCAGCAGGCCGGCGAGCTCCTCAAAGGCGGCTTCCGGTTCGCAGCCGCGCACGGCTGCCAGTTCGGTGGCGACGAAGTTGCGGGCCTGCTCCAACACTCGCGAATCGGTACTGGTCAGCTGGCCGGCCCGGCTTCGGTGGAACAGGTCGCGACACACTTCGGCGATCAGGCGCGTATCGCCCGATCGGAGCTTATCCATCAATTCCTTCTGACGCGACTTGAACTCGCTCGGCAGGTCGCACGGGCTCTGCACCAGCACCTCGAGCGCTTCGTCGACCAGCTCACCGTCGGCCAAGCGCAGGCCGAGGTTGTCGGCGCTGCCCACCGGGACGAGCATGGTGAGTCGGTTGGCGTATAGCTCGATGACGTAGTACTTGTTTGCCTCGTCTGGGTGGTCGGCGCTTTCAAGCCCCTTGACCACACCCGCTCCATGGTTGGGATGTACCACTCGATCTCCCTGCCGGAACATTCGCAGCCTCCTGCACTGAGGACACCCCCCGAGTTCACCCGAATAGCCCCCACGTCTGCGGCATCGGGCACAATCCGGGGGACGGATCTCCCAGGTTACTCCGGGGGTTGATAGCGCCGGCTATCTGGAACGCGGTGGCACATACCCAAGTCGCGGGAACGCTCCAGCCCTCCCCCCTGTGCTTGTCTCCGTCGCACACCGACCCGGGCGCACGGCTCGAGCGGGAAAGGTTGTGACGCTCCTAAACATTAGTATAGCAGCATCACGGTATTCGTACAAGCAGAACGCGTGACCGGGCCCGGAACCGCCCCGATCGGGGTGCCCAGGGGGGAGCGGTATGCTAGACTCCGGCGTAGGGACTGCGGATCGCCGACCGTGGCGGACCGTTCTGATTCCCCGGAGGCACTCTCTATGAGCCAACCTGACTATGACTTGCGCGCCCTGGCATTGACCGCCGTTCTGGTCCTGATGGCGACGGTCGCGGCCATCGCCTGCACGGCCGATCAGCTACCGGTGACCGCAGCGGTGGACCCGGTCTGGCAGTCGCGCTTGGTCTCCCCCACAGCCCTGGCTCTGGCGCCGGCCTCTGCTACCGGCGTGTCAGCCGGCACGGTTACGGCAGCGCCCACGGCGGCAGCTCCTGTGGCGACCGCGACTACCAGTCCCACCACCACTCCATCCGCCACCGCTTCGCTGGCGGCAGCGGGCGCGACTCCGTCTTCTACGATCGCCGCCCCAGCGACCGTGACTCCGGCTAGCACTCCGACCAACACGGCAGTGCCGCCGACACCCACGAACACGCCCGTCCCGCCGACACCTACCAACACTCCGAC
>JAAYAV010000203.1 GCA_012719195.1 Anaerolineae bacterium
CGTGGACATACGCCAAGACCATGCCCGAATGGCCGCACGAGTACATCGTCCGCGAGCGCGTAGACGAGGCCCTCTTCGTCGCCCTGGTCGAGCACATTCGCGCGCACGGCTACGAGGGGCGTTTCTTCCGCAGGCGCCTCACCTACTACGCCTTCGACGGCCTGGTCTACTGGACCATGGGCGCGCCCGTCGAGGAGACGACCATCATCAACCGCTGCCGCAGCGAGGACACCTACGAGGCCCGCCTGCGACACGGCACCTTGCCCGGGCAGGGCGCTAGACTCGGCGCCGCTGTGGGCCATGTCGGGCACTGTGGCCCTTGTGCGGGCTGATCGTCTACCCTATGGTGAGGCATCGGCCCATCGGGGAACGACCCACCGGAAGACACCTCAATGGAGTCTCACATGCTCTCGCCCACGGATCCGCCTGTATCGAGCTCACGCCGCATTCTGGCCCTCGTCCTGATGTTGCCGGCCCTGGCGGCCTGCGGCATTCACCTACTGTGGCCTACCATCACCACCTTCTCGCTCAGCACTCAAGCCGTGCATCCGATGGGCAACTCCGAGCCGGTCGGTCTTCTGCACTATCGGGAGCTACTCTCTCACCCGTCTCTCTACTCGTCGCTACGCTTCACAGGCAGTCTGACCCTCGCTCGTGTGGCAGTCGTGGCCATATTCCCGCCGCTCCTCGGCGTAGGGGCGATCGCCCTCGGTCGCCGGGGACGCAGGATAGTACGGCTGCTCCTCACCGTTCCCATCTCGCTCTGCCTACCGGTAATCATCGCTACCTCCTGGCGCGCCTACCTTGCGACGGGAGCCTCACCGACCGCCGCCGGGCTGCTCGCGCGGCCGGAGACCGCTGCGAGTACGGTGGTATTGGTGGACGCCCTACTAGTGGGAGCGATGGCCGCGGGTATCGGATTCGTGGCGTACTCGGCGGCGCTGCCCGGCGCTTCGGACAAGCGCGGGGTACTCGGGCGCCCGTTCCTGCTTGTCTGGGTGATCTCGGTAGCGACGGCCATCGCTTCCGGAACGCAGGCGTTCACATTCAGCCAGGTGCTGACCGGTGGTGGACCGGCCCTCGCTACTCAGACCTTGATGAGGGCTCTCTACCAACAAGGCTTCCAGCGGCTCGATCTCGGCCCCGCATCGGCGATCGGCTCGCTGCTACTGCTGCCACTACTGCTCCTGTCGCTGCTGATCGGGATCGCGATCGTGCTCAGCGGCGTCGGACTGGAGGAGCGGCCGGAGTCGGAGTCCGGCGCCGAGCCATCGGGTGCGGCCGGACGGGTCGCGCTCGCCGTAGGCCTGTTGGGCGCGGGCGGCCTCACCCTCGTGGCCGGCCTGCCGCTGAGCCAGGCGATCACTCGTGGAGTCGACGGTGGGGCGCTGGCGCAACTCAGCGCGCAGTACCCACCGGCGAGAATCTACGCCACCACCCTCATCCCGATCGTAGCCGGTGTGTTCCTGACACAGCTCCCTCTGGCTTACTCCGCCGGCATGGCCATCGGAGCTCTGAGGCCCCTCGGCAGGCGCAGCGAGCTTCTCCTGCTGCCTTTCAGCCCGTGGCTGCTGGTGGGAGTGGGGCCTCTGGCCATCGCCCTGTTCCTCAGGGCACGGGACGTCGGACTGGTGGGGACGTCACTGGGCCTTGTGCCTCCCCTCACCATGAGTGTTCCCCTCCTCTTCGCGCTTACCCTGTACTTCCGCGGGCGCTACCCTCACTGGCGAAGAGAGTGCCTCCGGGGCGCGTCCCCTCTGCCATCCTTCCTCCGCACAGTCGTAGTGCCTTCGCTGCCGTTCACTGCACTTGTGGGGCTGGCCGCCGTCTTCGCTCACATGGGTGAGCTGCTCTGGCCGACGCTGATTGCGATGCGCCCGGACTCATTCCCGGTCAACGTGGTCCTCACCCTTCTCGGCTCGCATCCGGACTCGGGACCGCTTATGACCGCCGGCCTGGTTGTGCTCGGCGTGCCTCTGATCCTGGCATCCTACGCGCTGTTTGGCCTCTTCCAGCTTCTCTACGTGGGACGCCTGCGCCTGAGTGGGCCGGCGGAGCACTGATCATCCTCCTTAGCTCTTCGCAAACCGGCGGCCCACCTACTCTCGCGCGACGGCACACTGCCCGAGTTGTCGGCGGTCGAGAGTGTGCTGATCGGGTGTAGCGCCCCGACCAAGACTCTGCCAGGTGGCGCACGGGTTGAGTTACCAGGAGACATGCCGAGCCCATCGGTACATACAGCAGTCCGGTTTCCGCTCCCCCTGACAGCGGGGGTAGAATGTAGACACTGGACCATCGTCGCAGGAGCCGGTAGCGTAGTCCCTTCTCCGCGGCGCGCACTTCCTCCGTAGTTGGAGCTCAGCATGACGAGGCCAGCTGCAGGATCGCCGTTGTCCTTCTTCCTACTGCTGTTCGCCCTCTCCGTCCCGTTCTGGATCCTCGACACTCAGGTCGCCAGCGTGTTGCCCGCCGCCGTACCCCTTGCGGTGCCCCCGAGCGTACTGATGGCATTCTTGCCCGCCGTCTGCGCTCTGATCATCACCCGCCAGGCCAGCGGTCCCAACGACGCCAAGCAGCTTCTCCGCAGCGCCGCCGACCCAAGCGGGATCAGGAACCGGGCCTGGTACCTGCCCATACTGCTTCTGATGCCCGCCATCACCGTAGTCGAGTACGGGCTCATGCGCCTCCTGCACGGATCCCTGCCGCCAATCGCGCTGCCTCTCCCCCTGGCGCTGCCACTGCTCGCGGTCTTCCTCCTCACCGCCGTCGGCGAGGAGATCGGCTGGCAGGGGCTCGCCGCCCGGCAGCTGCAGCCCCGTCTGACCGCCCTGCAGACCGGCCTCACGTTGGGGGTGATCTGGGCCCTGTGGCACATTCCCGGCTTCTACCGCATGCACCCCGACATCTCCTGGGTGGCGTGGCAGTGTGCCGCCACCGTCGCGACGCGTGTGGTGATCGTCTGGCTCAGCAACAACAACGGTCGCAGCCTGCTGGCGGCCGCCCTCTTCCACGCCACCATCAACTTCACCGTGTTCTGGCCCAACTTCGGGGCCACCTACGACCCGGCCCTGGCCGCCGTCGTCATCGGCACGGTGGCTGTCACCGTCACCGCCCTCTGGGGCCCCGGGACGTTGGCCCGGTACCGATTCGCTTGGACCAGGAAGGCGCACCCCCAGAGCGACCGGCGCCTTCGTTGACCGCTGGCGGCCTGGATAGCTGACAGCCCCATCGCGTCCAGAGGCTACACGACCTGATGCAGGCACCGCCGGTGCTCCCATCCGGGCTTGCAGGCCCGCAAGCCAGGCAGTAGCCTACCGGCGATCCCTCGCACCTCCGGGAGGAGCGCCGCCCGTGAGTACGTCCACAGCCGCCGACTACGTGCACGGGTACTCCGGCGCCGAGGCCCAGCGCCTTCGCGATCAGGCCTCCGCCCTGGACCGCCTCCTCCACCACGACACCCTCTTCGACCCTCCCGGCCTGGTCCTCGAGGTCGGCTGCGGAACGGGCGCCCAGACGGTGATCGTGGCTCGTCAGAATGCTCAATGCCGCTTCGTCTCGCTGGACATTAGCCGGCAGTCGCTGACCACCGCCACCCAGCGTACTCACGACCTGGGCCTGAGCAACGTCACCTTCGAGGTGGGCGACGTCTACCGGCTGCCCTTCCACGACGGCGCCTTCGACCACGTATTCGTGTGCTTCCTTCTCGAGCACCTCAGCCGGCCAACCGAAGCACTGCGGTCGCTCAGGCGAGTCCTCAAGCCGGGCGGCAGCATCACGGTGATCGAGGGCGACCACGGCTCCGCCTACTACCACCCGCGCAGCGACGCCGCTCAGGCCACCATCCGCTGCCTGATCGACCTCCAGGCAGCCATGGGAGGCAACTC
>JAAYAV010000204.1 GCA_012719195.1 Anaerolineae bacterium
CCGGTCGGCGCCAGAACACCTCGCTCACCCAACCGACGGTCGAGGGTGAGGCCAGGACGTCGAAGGGCTGGTAGATGTCGGGCAGGGCGGGCATCATCACCGTGCCTCCGGGCGACACCGCCTCGAGCACCGCGTCAATTAGGCCGTCGGGCCCACGCTCAACGCGGCCGATACTGCTCAGGGCGCAGTGCAGCATCACTGACTCGCCCGGCCCTAAGCCCAGGGCGCGGAGTCTATCGCGGATCTCAGCGAGGGTCACGAGGTCCGGCACCGGTTAGCGCTCCTCGGTGAGGGGGACGATGGTCAGCGGTAGCCCGCCATCGGTGGACTGCTTGGCGGCGAGATCGGCGGCCAGAGTGCGGGCGGAATCGTCCACCGGCATTTCGGGCCGGATGCCACGGCGGCAGGCCTGAACGAAGCGGTCGGCCCGCTCCACGGTGTTGGCAACGGCTTTGGCGATGTAGAGGCGCACGCCCAAAGGGGGCGAGCCCCTCCACTAGCTCGCACAGGCGGCTGCACTCGGCGCAGACGAACACTGCGACCAGCGACTCCCGCCACACCATCTCTACCGGTTCCTCGTAGAGCCGCACTGTGTACCTCGCCGCTTACTCCGCCGGGCTCTGGCGGAGTACGGCCTTGATGGCGGCCGCGGGGCGGCCGGTATTGGCCGCTGCCACGTACTGGAGGCCCTCGATCCGGCGGGCCGCCTGGGCGAAAGCGCTCGGGCAGTACACCGACGCCAGGCCGCCGGCCATACCGAGGCTCACGGCGCTATCCTCCTGCGCCCGCTAGCTGACGCGCTCGATGGCGTGGCGAAGGCCATCGGCGCCGCGGGCGATGTCGTCGCGGGTGCCGCTGCTGAGGCCCCGCAGGCAGAGCCGCGGCATCAGGTCCTCGGCGTTGGGGCAGTAGCCGTCCCGGTAGGGCAGTTGCTTGGCGTAGTGCGGGCAGCGGCTGGGGCAGCCCTTGCCGTAGGCCACCGGTACGGAGAAAGTGGGAAACTGGTAGGCGGCGACGATCTGGGCCTCCTTCCAGGTGCGCTGGGTGTAGCCGAAGCCTAGACCCGCCCCCTCTTCCCGACTGACCCGCTTGAACTCCTCGTAGTCAATGCCCTGCTTCTCACCGTGGAAGGCCAGGGTGAAGATGTGCTGCGAATGAGTGCTATACGAAGGCAGGGCCTGGGGAACGAGCCAGTCACAGCCCTCGATGGCCTGGTGGTACAGCTGGGCATTGTCCACATCCTGCTGGACGTAGTCGTCTATGCGCTCCAGCTGCGCCAGGCCGACGGCGGCAACGATGCCGGGCATGCGGAAGTTGTAGGCCATGCGATCCGGGGCGGCGCCCCAGTTCATCAGGGAGCGGACTTCTTGGAGCAGCCCCTCGTCGCTGAGGGTGAGCATGCCGCCGTCACCGGTGCTCAGGTGCTTGGAGGCCTGAAAGCTGAACATCCCCGCGTGGCCCCAGGCGCCTACCTTCTTGTCCTTGTGCTCAGCGAGGATGGCGTGAGCGCAGTCCTCCACGACGATGACGCCGTGCTTGTCGGCCTCGGCGCGGATCTGGGCCACCTCGGCGGGGAGGCCCCACAGGTGAGTGATGACAGCGGCCTTGGTGTCGGGCGTGATGCGGGCGGCGAAGGAGGCCGGGTCCATGTTGTGGGTGGCCGGATCCACGTCGGCAAAGATGGGCACACCGTTGTTGTACAGGACGGCGAGGGCCCCGAACTGCACGATGGGGTCCACGATGACCTCGACGGCGGGCCCAACACCGGCGGCGGCCAACAGGGTGTGCAGACCGCACATGCCGTTGCAGACGGCCACGGCGTACTTGGAGCCGATCCTCTCGGCGAACTTCTCCTCGAACTCGGCCACCATCTTGTTGCCGGTGATGTCCTGCGGCTCGGCGAGGACGCGCTTGATGTACTCAAGGTCGTGGTCGTCGTAGGTCTTCTTTCCCATGGTGCCGTCTCCGCTCACGTCTTAGTAGGATTGGCCACGGAGGCACAGAGTCACAGAGATGCTCCCGCAGACTCTCTGTGTCTCCGCGACTCTGTGGCTAGTCTCTGCTGGGCTACAGCAGCGGCAGCTTGACCGGCTTGCCGGTGGCGGCGGCGATGTCTACGGCAAGGCAGGCCTCCGTGGTCTTGACGCCATCCTCCAGGTTGATCTCGGAGTCCACCCCCCGATCTAGGCAGTCAACGAAGTAGTCAATCTCGCCCTGGAACGGGTGCGCACTCACCTCGCCGCTGCGGGGGGCGGCGGCGCCCAGATCCACCCACTCCTTGCCGTTGCCCAGCTTGCGACTGTAGACCTTCTCGTCGCGCAGCGTCCCCTCTTCGCCGAGGAGGTCAATGTTGAAGGTGTAGGGGATGTAGGCTTCCACGCAGGCGCTGATCTTGGCGATGGCCCCGTGGTCGAAGCGGAGCATGCCGATCGTGGTAGTGGCGTGGTCATAGTCGCCGGAAGGATGGGTGGAGTAACCATAGGCCTCCACGATCTCCCCGCCCAGGAACCAGCGCACGGCGTCCATGGGGTGGGAGCCGCCGGCGAGGAAGATGCTGCCCGCCTTCTCCTTGTTCACCAGCCAGGCGTATAGGGGCAACTCGTCCTCAGCGGTCAGGCGGTGCCAGTAGTCCAACTGGGCCATGATCACCCGGCCGAGCAGGCCATCGGCGACCACCTGCTTGACCGCCTGGAACAGAGGGTGCCAGTGCAGCACGAAGCCGACATGCGTCTTCACGCCCGCCTTCCGGACGGCGTCGCGCATGGCGCGCAGCCCGACCAGGTCCGTGGCAGGTGGCTTCTCAATCAGCATATGCTTGCCGGCGGCGGCGATGGTCACGACGTCGGCGGCGTGCTGGTAGTTGGGCGTGCAGACCGACACCAGGTTCACGTCCGGGTGGGCCAGCAGTGCTTCGAGGTCGTCATATGCCTGGGCGCCACCTATACCCCATTCGTCGATGCGCCGCTTGGCCCCCTCAAGGGTGCGGCTGCCCACCGCCATTACGTGCGTGTGGGGGTTCGCGAAGTAGGCGTGGGCGTGCTCGCCGGCCACCCAACCTGCCCCCCAGATCCCGATTCCATATTCAGCCATTGTGCTTTCTCCTGCGACGGACTACGTGGGCGCGGCGCCCTTGGGTCGGTTGGGGCCGGGCCGGAAGTCGGGCACGGCCAGCGGTACGCTCCCTTGAGCCATGGACTCAGCGGCGAGAACGGCCGGTGCGGCGGTGTCCATGGCGCGGTAGACGTCAAACTCCAGGGGCTTGCCGTGAAGGATCGCGTCGCGGAAGGCGGCGTGGACGTAGTAGTCGGCGTCGCCGTGACCGCTACCCCGCGCCTCGGCGGGGGCGTCGGTGCGCTCATAGCGCCAATCCACCTCGGCCAGGTCGTGCATCTGGCCGTCGGCCAGCCACATCTTCGGCATGTCCCGGTTGGCGCGCTTCCACTCCAGCGCGCCGCCGGTGCCCTGGACGTGGTACCAGTGGTAGTTGGCCTCCGGGTGGGGTTGGGCGAAGGAGGCGGCCATGCGCAGGATAGCGTCCTTCTCCGTCTTCATGAGGGCCATCTGCATGTCGGCCGTCTGGATCTGCGGATGGGCGTAGCTCTGCGGGCGAGTGCTCATGCCCACCACCTGGACCACACGGTCGTCTAGCACCTTGAGCATGGGGCTGAGCTCGTGGGGCAGGTAGTGGATGGGCGGCATCTCGTTCATCCAGGTGCCGGCGGCTTCCGGGTAGTCGGCCAGGCGGCTCGGGTGAACGAAGGTGCCCGACTTGGGGTCGCGGAAATGCTGGCCGACGTAGTAGTGGAAGTACTGGCCCTCGCAGAGGGTGACGTGGCCCAACTTGCCCTCGGCCACGAGCTTGCGCCAGGCCTCGACGAACCCCCAGTAGCGCGTCTGTTCCGCCAGTTGGTACACCTTGCCGGAGCGCTCCTGGGCGAGGACGATGCGCCAGCAGTCGTTGAGGCTGTGGCAGGCGGGCACCTCGCAGTTGACGTGCTTGCCCGCCTCGAGGGCCATGGCCGCCAGGGCGCCCTGTTCCCGGCAGCGTACCGCCAGGGCGACGGCATCCACATCGCTATCATCGAGCACCTCCTCGTAGCGGCTGTAGACGCGCACCTCGTCGGGCCGCTGGAGCCGGGAGATAGCCCGCTCGTGCAGGTACTCCAGCGGGTCACATATCGCGGTGATGCGGTAACCGGGCAGGGCTTGGAGCATCCCCAGCCATGTGCCTACCCCCCGACCACCGAGACCGACGACGGCAATGCGTACTTCGTCCACTGTGCGACTCCTTGCAGCCGGCGCGGGGCACGAAGCTATCGCTCTTCGAGCGCGCTCCGTGTCTCCGTGCCTCTGTGGCTATGCTATCCCTTGATTCCGGTGAACACGATGCCCTGGATGAAGTAACGCTGGGCCAGGAAGTACAGGATCATGCAGGGAATGGCCGTCATGGTGGAGGCGGCCATCAACAGGTGCCAGGCGGTGTACTGGGTCCCGCGGAACATATTGAGTCCTAGGGCAAGTGTGTACTTGTCAGGTGAGTTGAGGTAGATGAGGGGTGCGAAGAAGTCGTTCCAGTTGCCCATGAACAGGAAGATGGCGATGACGCC
>JAAYAV010000205.1 GCA_012719195.1 Anaerolineae bacterium
ATCGGGTTCATCAACGAGTTCCAGGACCGGCTGTTGTTTGGGACGGACCAGTCGTTCGGGCGGCCGGAGTTGGTGATGCCGCACCAGGGGTTCCTGAAGGGGCTGGTGGCGGAGGGCAAGATCAGCGAGGCGGTGTACGAGAAGATCGCCTGGAAGAACGCGACGCGGCTGCTGGGGCTGTAGCGGAAAGGAAGGAGGGCCCTCACCCCCCAGCCATTCGGCTCCGCCGAATGGCTTGGCCCCCTCTCCCATTCCATGGGAGAGGGGGGAGGCCTCCTGAGTGGGAGTGCGGGCCGGCGCGGACGGTAGATTCCTCGCTGCGCTCGGAATGACACTAGGACACTCGGGATGACAGAGGGACGCCCGGGATGCCAGACGGACGCTCGAGATGACACCAGTACGCCGGGATGACAGTGGAGAGCAGAATGGCCTTTCCTGGTCGTTCCGCTCCCGCCGCGGTGGTAAGCGCGCGCCGATGGTGCTAGCCTGGTGCGGGCAGGCGGTCACGCCTGTGCCGACCGCAATCGAGAATCGGAGGAAGAGATGTCAGACAGCGTGCTGCGGGTTGCCGCAGAGACAGTAGACATAACGCCGCCAGTGGGTTATCTGCTAGGCGGATACAGCGGCCGCGATGATCCCAGCAACGACATGCACGACCCCCTCCTGGCCCGGGTGCTTCTCCTGGACAATGGCGAGGTGCGGGCGGCCATCGTCACCATGGACATCCTCGGTATCTCCTGGGAGCACACCCAGGCCATGCGCGCCGCCATCTCCCAGGCGGCGGATGTCTCCGCGGACAACGTCCTGGTCAACTGGTCGCACACCCACGCCGGCCCGGACACGCGCAAGTACGATCCCTACCTGGCCCACGTGGTGGAGAAGGTGGCCGGGGTGGCCTTGGTGGCGAAGCAGCATCTGGCGCCGGCCGAGGTGTTCTACGATGAGGACACCATCGAGTTCAACGTCAACCGCCGCCTGATGACGGCCGAGGGGAAGGTCATCATGGCCCCCAATCCGGAAGGAATCGTGGACCGACGGGTGCGGGTGCTGCGCTTCGACACCGAGGACGGACTGCCCACCGTGGTGCTCTTCCACGCCGTCTGCCACGCCAATGCCCTACGATCGGAGAACCTGGCCATAAGTGCCGACTTCCCCGGCTACGCCCAGGAGCTGGTGTCCCTCGCCTTCGGGCCGGAGTGCACCCCCATGTTCATGCAGGGCTGCACCGGCAACATTCGCGCCAACCTGGGCGGCGGCGACGGCTTCCGCAGCGGCGACGAAGAGGATCTGCGTTGGTGTGGCTACTCCCTCGGCGGAGCCGCCATCCGCGCCGCTTGTCGCGTCGGGACGAAGGAAGGCCGCGCCAAGGGCGCCGTGGTCGGGACTGAGCTGGCCGTGGCGGAGACGGTGTTGGAGTTCCAGGCTCCGGACGGCACCCCGTTCGCCTACCCCATTCAGGCGTTGCGCCTCGGAGAGGTGCTCTTTATCGCCCTCCCTGGTGAGCCGGTAGTGGACTACGCCCTCTGGCTGGAGGAGCGCCTGCGCGGCAGTTGGCAGCAGGTCATCGTGGCCGGATACTCGAACAACGGGCGCGCCGGCTACCTGGCTACCGCTCAGCACTACGCCGAGGGCGGCTACGAGGCGACCATGCCCGCTTCCCGGCTCAACGCGGCCGCCCAGGAGCAGATCCTCGCTGCGGCGGAAGCGGTCGCCGAACAGGTTCGTACCGCCTAGAACGAGGTACTTAGCGCACGCTAGGCCGGTGCCCCCTCTGGCTATCGTTGCGGAGGGGGCGCCAGGTCACAGCGTCATCGGCAGGAGGAGAGGTAGTGCAGAGACCGAACTACGACACGGCCCGGGCGGAGGCCGGCTTCCGCTGGCACGTGGCTCACTCTCAGGGAGCGCTGCGAGAGGTGACCGGCATCCCCATCCGCGATTTCAACCTCCAGCCAGAGGCGTGTATCGAGGCCTATCGCCGCGGTCGGCCCATTCTGGATGAGATGTTCGGTCCCGATGTGGCCCCGGTGGGTCTGGCAACGCCGGCGGTCAGCTATGGGCACGTGAACGGTCTCGGATCGGAGCTGATCTTCCCTGAGGGCGGCGAGGTGGCGCACACCCACATCTACTCGTCGCTTGAGGAGGGCATCGAGGCACTTCAGCGACCGGTGGACTTCGCCACCGCCGGCATGGCGCCCTTCTTCCTCGACTTCCGGCGGCAGATGGAAGCGGCGTTCCCGGGCCAGAAGATCGGCTTGTCCTACGGCATGGAGGGCCCCATCACCACCGCTTGGGAGTTGCGCGGAAGCGGTTTCTTCACCGACATCTTCGACCAGCCGGACGCGGTGCGCGAGTTCCTGCGTCTCGTGGTGGAGAGCCTGCTGCAGTTCCACCGCTTCCGCTGTTCCGTGGACGGAGCGGACGTGATCAACCCCGACGGCGCGGGCATGGTGGACGACATCGCCAGCAACATCCCGCCTCACCTCTTCGCCGACCTGGTGGTCCCCTACTGGGATGCCTGGTACCGGGGGCGAACCACGGGCCGGCGCAGCGCCCACGTCGAGGATCTGCGCCCGGCACAGCTTCCCTTCCTGGAGGAGATCGGCCTGAGCTTCTATGACCCCTCCATCTCCCACCGGCTGAACCCCAAGATCATCCGGGACTCCTGTCGGGTGCCCTTCGGCTGGCGGCTGGGCAGCTTCCACTACCTCAACCTGACGGCCGATGATGTGCGGGACTTCGTCTTCCAGGCCGTGGCCGATGGTGCATGCTCCGTCTTCACCTACACGGAGACGCTGCTGGTCCACGAGCCCCAGCGCACCAAGGTGTTCGCCTTCATCGAGGCGGCCAAGCAGGTGGAGAAGGCCTTCCAGGAGGGGGCCGGCAGGGAGGATATCGCCCGTCTCGTGAGCGACAGGGGGCGAGCCAAGTTCTGGGATCACTGGCTGGAGTGAGGGAGCCGGTGTCACAGTTCCGACTGTGGGCCGCCGGGTGTGCCCACGTGGGCACCGACTTGAGTAACGGGCGGGAGAGCCTCGCCGAGGCCATCCGCCAGTCCGAGTCTGGTGGATCCGAAGGAGGGCCGGCCTTCGAGTGGGACATCGCCCTGCACCTGGGCGACCTCTCCGGTAACCAGGGTTCGCCCCAGGACGACGAGGGCCGGGAGGTGGTGCGGCAGTTCGGAGCGGCCCGCACACACATCCGCGAGCAGTTCTACAACCTGGTGGGCAACCACGACGCCAACGTCCCCGGCGAGCCCTGCCAGTGGTGGTTCCGCAAGTGGGTAGACCCCACCGGCGAGAACACCGCCTCCTCCGGCGTGCATCCGGAGCGGCGGCCGTACCCGGTCCAGGGCACCTGGGAGCGCTACTCGTTCCGGGTGGGCAACCTTCTCTTCCTCATGATGGGCGACCGCAACGACGGGGGCCCACCGGTCGGGCGGGGCATGCGGGGCGGGTACCCGGCCGGAGCGGTGACGGGCGAGACGTTCCGCTGGTGGCAGGAGATGGTGGAGGCCAATCCGGACTGCGTCATCGTCTCCGCGCACCACCACATGCTGAAGCAGACCACGGTGGCGTCCGGCCCCTGGGAGGGGTTCGAGCGCGATGAGCACGGGCAGTGGCGAGCGCTCTACCACGGCTACTTCCCCGACGGTGGTCCCGAGGGCGCCTCGTATCTCTACTTCGTGGACGGCGAGCCGGATGCGCAGGCCTTCGAGGGCTACCTGGCGGAGCACCCGGGCGCGACAGACCTCTGGTTGGGCGGGCACACCCACACCCATCCCGACGATCGCCGCGGCGGGCGCTCCCACATCGAGACGAAGTGGGGCGTGACGTTCATCAACGTGGCCTCACTCTCCCGCTACCACGCCTGGAAGACGACGCTGCCCCTCAGCCGGTTGCTGACATTCACGGAGGGCAGCAACGAGGTGCGGGTCCAGTGCTACCTGCACACTTCTGACTATGCGCCCCAGGGGTGGTACGCTCCGGCGGAGCGGACGGTGCGCTTGAGCAAGCCCTTCCTTTGGCGCGAAGGGACGTGATGCTGGAGACGCGATGATGGGATGGGATGGTCCCCGGCCGATGCGGCCCGAGGAGTACGAGGAGGTGATGGCGGTGCTGGAGCGTGCCTTCGGCCTGCCGAAGCACCACTGGCTGGCGCAGTACCCCGGTACGGCCCGCGACCGGTTGGTGTGGGAGGACCACTTCGTCATCTGCGAGGAAGGGAGGGTGGTGTGCCACGCTGCCCTCTATCCGCGGACGCTGGTGGTGGACGGCTGCGACGTGCCTCTGGGCGGTATCGGCAGCGTCTCCACCGATCCCGACTTTCAGGGTCGCGGTCACTTCAGTCGCTTGATGCAGCACCTCACCGATGTGATGCGCGACCGCCAGATACCGCTGGCGGTGCTCTGGGGCCGGACCTCCCGGTACCGCCACTTCGGCTACGAGCCGGCCGGGCGCAGGGTAGTCTTTCGGCTCTCGGGTAAGCCCGCGTCGGCGGCTGGAGCCGCCGCGGGCAGCGTGCGCGGTCTGCGGCCCCACGAGGATCTGGCCTGGACACTGGCAGCGCACTCGCGTGAGCCGCTGCACATTGCCCGGTCCCCGGGTGGCCAGCTCGAGCGGCTAACCGGCGGGGCCTCGCAGACGTGGGTGACCGACGAGGAGGGAGCCCGAGCCTACGTATTGCTCGAGGATGGGCGCGTGCTCGAGTACGCCGGCGACCCGCAAGGTGTGCTCGAGATACTGGCCTACCTGCGCGACCACTACCATCCGGCCGGGTTCGACGTTTTGGCGCCCTACCGGGACGGTCGGCTGGTACGGGGCCTGTTCGAAATGGGAGCCTCGTGGCGAGTAGAGACCCTCGGCATGTTCGCCATCATAGACCTGCAGCGCCTGCTCCGGGCGTTCGCTCCCCAACTGCGGGCGCGGGCCGCGGCCGCCGGCCTGCCGCGCGGCGCTCGCCTTTCCTTGCGCAACGGCGACACCGGCGAGATCGCCTCCCTCGTCTGGGAAGATGAGGTGGTCATCGGTGGCGGGAGCGATGGCGAGGCCATTCCCGTTACTTCGTCCCAGTTGACGCGCCTGCTGCTGGGCCCCAGTCTGGAGCGCCAGGGGCGCAATGAGGCTGAGCAGCAGCTGCTTGACTGTCTATTCCCGCTGGACCTGTACATACACCCCCTGGACTCGGTATAGGGAGGGGCTGGAGATGAACGAGCTACAGGCAGGCGCGGCAGAAGTCGTGATCACGCCGCCGCTGGGCATCTCGATGGCCGGCTACTACAACGACCGGAAAGCCGATGATGTCCACGACGATCTATTCGCCCATGCCCTGGTGCTGGAGGCGGGCGGCGCGAGGGCGGCCCTGGTGGTCTGCGACCTCATCGGGCTGGACCGCGAGCTGGCGCTTGAGTCGCGCGCCCTGGTCGAGCAGCGGACTGGAATTCCGGCCACGGCGGTGATGATCTGCTGCACGCACACGCACACCGGCCCGCTGGTGTCGCGGAAGCCGCACCGCATCCTGGAGGCTGATCCCGGCTACGCCGACATGGTGGTGCGGAAGGTGGCGGACGCGGTGCAGTTGGCCTGGCAGCGACGGCAATCGGCCTCTCTGCGCGCTGGGCCTGGACACGCCGAGGGTATTGCGGGGAACCGGCGCTGGTGGATGAAGAACGGCACGCTGCGTACCAACCCGCCCTTCCAGGACCCCGAGCTCGATCGCCCGGCCGGCCCCATCGACCCGGAGGTGGGCATTCTGGCCGCCTACCGTGAGGATGGGTCGGTGCTGGCGGTGCTGTCGAACTACGCCCTTCACTCAGACGAGGTGGGCGGCACCGCCCTGGGGGGCGACTACCAGGGCGTGGAGAACCGTCTCCTTAAGCGCTTCCTGGGGCCGGATTGCGCCGTGCTTTGCCCCAACGGCTGCTGTGGCGACATCAACCACTTCGATTGGAGCAAGCCGGCGCCGCAATCCGGCCAGTGGCGGGCAGACCGCTCCGGCGCGGTGGTGGCCGGAGAGGTAGTGAAGCGGCTGCCGGACCTGAAGCCGGTGGAGGGTGAGCGCGTCACGGCGAACAGTGTCACCCTGACCGCCGAGCTGCGGCTGCCGAACGACGAGGAGGCGGCCTGGGCGGAGAAGGTGGCCGGCGGTCAGATGCACGGCTTCGACGCCCAGGGGCTGGACATCGTGCGCGCCCATCGTATGCTGCGCCTGCGCGATGCCGGGATCGCCAACCGCCCCGCCGAGGTGAGCGTCATCACGGTAGGGGATGTGGCTCTTGTGGGCCTGCCGGGCGAGATCTTCGTGGAGTTGGGGTTGGAGATCAAGGAGCGGTCCCCGTTTCCGTACACCATCGTGAACGAGCTATGTAACGACTCCATCGGCTATGTGCCCACCGCCAAGGCCTACGGCGAAGGCGGCTACGAGGCCACCAGCACCCCACTGGCGGAGGGCACGGGCGAACGGCTGGTGGAGGCGGCTCTGAAGCTGCTGCAGGAGGCCAAGGCGAAGGCATGAGCGACAAGCTGAACATCCTGTGCATCGGCGCCCACCCGGACGATTGCGATCTACAGGTGAGCGGGTTCGCCATCAAGTACGCGCGGCTGGGGCACCGGGTGAAGTTCGTATCGCTGTGCAACGGCAACGCCGGGCACTACAAGATGGGCGGGGGTCCCCTGGCGCGGCGCCGCTACGCCGAGACGCAGCGCTCGGCCGCCATCGCCGGGATCGAGTACGAGGTCATGGACACGGCCGACTGCCAGATCATGCCCAGCCTGGAGCAGCGCTGGCTGGTGCTGAGCCTGATCCGCGACTTCAAGGCCGATCTGGTGATCACCAATCGGCCCAACGACTACATGGCCGACCACCGGGTGACGGCGCAGTTGGTGCAGGACGCTGCCTACATCGTCACCGTGCCCAACGTGGCCCCATTCTCGCCCCACCTGATGTACAACCCCGTCTTCGCTTTCTGGGGCGACGACTTCACCCAACCAACTCCCTTCCGGCCCCACGTGGCCATCAGCATTGACGACGTCATCGAGACCAAGGTGGACATGCTGGATTGCCACGAGTCCCAAATGTACGAGTGGCTGCCCTACAACATGAACCGGCTGGAGGAGGTGCCGGAGGACAAGCGCGAACGCCGAGCCTGGATGTCCACCCTATGGCTGCCGGGCATGGAAGAGGAGGCGAACCGGTCGCGTCCGGTGCTTCGCCGGCTATACGGCGAGGAAGCAGGAGATCGGGTGCACTACGCTGAGGCGCTCGAGTTCTGCGAATACGGCGGCAAGGTGACGCCGGACGCGTTCACGCGGCTGTTCCCCTTCTTCGGGTAGGGATCCCGGCGAGGGAATCCGTTCGCGAGAGGCGGCGGGGACAGGCCCCAACGACCGCGAGTGCATCTGAAGAACGACTGATAAGAGGAGGGTCAATGGCACTTCGAGTGGGTATCGCTGGTCTACGCCGTGGGCTCGGCCCGGGGCGAATCTTCAACGTGCTGCCAGAGTGCCAACTGGTGGCCGGCTGCGACCCGGACGCGGCCAAGCGTGAGCAAGTCGAGAGCGACTTTCCCGGCATCCGCACCTTCGCCGACTACCAGGACATGCTGGACTGGGGCCTGGACATCGTCATGGTGGCCACGCCCATGCCGCTCCACGCCGTGCAGACGGTGGCGGCACTGGAAGCGGGCTGCCACGTGCTGCAGGAAGTCACGCTGGCGCAGACTCTGGATGAGTGCCGGCAGATCGCTCGGGCAGTGAAGGCGCATCCGAAGCAGAAGTTCATGCTGGCGGAGAACAACTGCTACCTCGGCCACATCATGTCTTGGAAGCGGATGTGGGAAGACGGCCTCCTGGGCGACTTCATGTACGCCGAGGCGGAGTACGTCCACGACATTCGGTCGCTGCTGCGGAAGCCGGACGGATCGCCCACCTGGCGCGCCTCGCGGCCGCCCATCGTGTACTGCACCCACAGTCTCGGCCCTCTGATGAAGGTGACCGGCGAGCGCTGCACCCTTGCCCTGGGACTGAACACGGGGA
>JAAYAV010000206.1 GCA_012719195.1 Anaerolineae bacterium
AACGACGGCGTCCCCGAGACGTCCGTCGCCGCCGTCCCCGCCAACAGCGGCTTCAACCTTGGCGCCGGCAACGTGGTGGTCTACATGTTCACCGCCACCCAGGCGGGAACCTACATGTACCACTGTCACCAGGAAGCCGACATCCACGTCCAAATGGGGATGTACGGGGCTCTGGTCGTCTACAACCCGACCGACCCCGCCGCCGCCACCGGCCCCGGCCGCGGCATGGGCGGCAATCTGTACGGCTGGGACTACGACAAGGACTACGTCATGCTGCTGACCGAGATCGACATGGGTCAGCACCTGATGGAAGAGACTGCCGCCAGCCCGGCGCCCTTCGTCTTCAACCCCGTGCTGTATAAGCCGCAGTACTGGCTGATCAACGGGCTCTCCTTCCCCAACACGGTGCACGTGGACACGCCCGGCGTCTTCAACTGGGCCAACTGGATCCAGGCCTACCCCAACTATGACCCGTTCATCACCGGCCGAGTCAACTCACCCGGCACAAACGACGGCGAACGGGTGCTGGTGCGGATGATCAACCTGGGCTTCGAGACGCAGCCCATGCACATTCACGGCTTCCACCCCAAGATCATCGGTGGAGACCAGCGGTCGTACCCCTGGGCCAACCCCCCGGGAACGCCCTTTGGTGAGGGCCTGGAACGCAACACCTTCTTGATCGGCTCCGGCCAGACGTATGAGCTACTCATCGACTTCGGCCAGCAGACGGTCAACTCCACCTACCCTTCCGGGGCCACCAGCCCGCCCAGCACCTTCCCGGGCGGCACGCAGTCGAAGCAGGTGGACGGGTTCCCGGTGAGTAGCACGTCCACCAACGGCCAACCAATCCCCGACCCCTTCACCGTCCCCTTCGACTACATCGCCGGGCCGGTGGTGACGGGCTTGGTCGGACACGCGGACCCCGTGAGCCAGTACTTCCCCTGGCACAATCACGACGACTACAAGGCCACCAACAACGGCGTCTATCCGGGTGGCCAGTTCACCATGGTCCGCACCGATCCGCCCCTGGTGCCCGGCGCCCCCGCGGCGCCCACCAGCCTCAGCGGGACGGCCGTCTCCCAGACTCAGGTCAATCTCACCTGGACCGATAACGCCAATAACGAGACGGGCTTCGAGGTGGAACGTTCGCAGAGTGCGGCGTTCACCGCCCCCGCCATCTTCAGTGTCGACGTTCAGGACGCCACTTCCTTCAGCGACACTGCAGCCAGCCCCGACACCCCATACTACTATCGGGTGTTCGCCGTCAATGCCGGTGGTCGCTCGCTCACATCCAACGTTACTCAGGTCACTACCCCGCCGGCACCGCTAGAGCCGCCGGCCGCTCCGGCCAACCTGGTGGCGACGGCCGTCTCGGCCAACCAGGTCATCCTCGCCTGGTCCGACGCCTCCACCAACGAAGACGGCTTCGTCGTGCAACGCTCGACTGACGCCGCCTTCGCTGAGACCGTGGAGTTCACCATACCCCTCGCCGACGAGACGTTCTACTCCGACTTCACCGCCGCTGCCGGCACCCAGTACTGGTACCGCGTCCTGGCCGAGAACGCCGCCGGTCGCTCTGCCCCGTCCAACACCGCTAACGCGACCACGCAGAGCCTGCCGACCACGCCTCCGGTCGCCCCGAGCGACCTCTCTGCCGTGCCCATCTCCGCCACGCGTGTCGACCTGGAGTGGATAGACAACGCCAACAACGAGTCGCGCTTCGTGATCGAGCGCTCCACCGACAGCATGTTCACCGAGCCGACCAGCTTCGTGGTCGAGGGCGCAAACGTGACGACCTACAGCGACGCCACGGTCAACGCCAACACCACTTACTGGTACCAGGTGTTCGCGGAGAACGCCGGTGGGCTCTCGGCGACGTCGAACGTCGCCCAAGTAACCACGCCGGCGGGCCCTGGCCTGCCGCCTCCCGCAGCTCCCACCAACCTGGTGGCGAAGCTCGTCAATCCTACGCAGATCGACCTGACCTGGACGGACAACGCTACCAACGAGACCAGCTTCGTGGTGGAACGCTGGACGCCTTCGGCCTTCGGCGCCCCCACCAGCATCACTCTCATGGGTGCTGACCTGACCTCGTACAGCGATACGACCGTCCAGGCCGACACCGTCTACTGGTACCGCGTCTACGCGCGGAACGCCTCCGGACGCTCGGCGGCATCCAACATGGTGGAGTTGGCCACCATGGTCATCGTCACACCGGGCGCCCCCACCGACCTCGAGGCCACGGCTGTGACCTTCGCTCGCGTGGACCTCACCTGGACGGACAACGCCAACAACGAGAGCAGCTACGTGGTTGAGAGGTCCACCGACACAGCTTTCACCGCGCCGGTGTCCTTCACCATATCGGCCAACGCCACGACGTACTCCGATCTGACCGTCGCAGCGAGCACCCAGTACTGGTATCGGGTGTTCGCCGCTAACGTCGGGGGGCGGTCACTCGCCTCCAACACGGCCACGGCCACTACATCGGCCGCACCGCCGCCCACCGAGTCGATCCTTCTGCCGTTGATCCCTCGCAACGCGACCGGGCAGTAGGTCGGCAGGGGCAAGCCGGCGTCGGACGACCATCGGCGCATCTAGTTGGTAGCCCGAGGAGCGTCGCAGTGAGCACGCTCCTCGGTCCCTACCAGAGAACTATCGAGTGTCAGAGCGAGCCGGAGGACAGATAGACAGTGCCCAAACCGAGTCAGCGCGAGCCCACCGTTATCGGCCGGCTAGGCAGGACGTGGGTCCTGCTCCTGGCGTTCCTTGGCGTCATCCTGGCGGCCGTGCTCGTCTGGGTGCTCGTCGAGCAGGAGCCGGTGGCTGCAGAGGCGCCCGAGGCGGACAAGGTCTTGGCCGTCCAGGCCGAGATGCCCTTCCAGATCCTCATACCCTCGTACCTGCCAAAGGGCTTCGACCGAACCGGGGTGGAGATCCTGGTGAACCAGAGCGGTCCCGGAGGTGAGCCTATGGTTCAGCTCACGTACCGCAACCGCAAGGGCGCCACCATCTTCATCCGGGAGTGGGTGCCCATGGATCCGTCGCTAGAAACGCTGTCCGGTTCCCGTCCCATCCAGACTCGGTGGGGCAAGGGCTACATGCTTACCCAGTCTCAACAGAGCCTGTGCGCCCTTTGGGTGGATGTGGGACCGCTGCGCACCTCCGTCTACTCGCACAACATGGATCAGATCACCCGGGAGCAGATCGTCGGGATCGGGAACTCAATGGGCCCGGCCTCGAATCGCCAAGTCTTCACTTTCTCGCTCGAGCCGGCACCGATCCAGAACGTCGCGCCACCGCCGCCCTATGAGGCGCCGCTCAACGAGGAAGGGGTACAGGAACTGACTCTGGTGAGCACGCCGGGCGGCTACAACCCGCTGCGCTTCACGGTGCAGAAGGACGTGCCCGTGCGGCTGCACTTCCGCATGCTGGGCGAGGTCGGCTCCGGCAATGTGCTGATCCTGCCCACGGCGGACGGGGAGCAGGCCGTCCTGACGCTCGAGTCTCAGGGCGACGTGGAGACTCTCGACTTCACCCCGACGATCGCGGGCGAGTACGAGTTCTACTGCGCCCACCACATGTACCGGGGCATCATGACGGTGCGGGAATGAGCCAGCCCTCACCGCACTGCTTACAGCGGGCCGACAACTTGTGGGTGTCGCCGGGACTCCGGAGGCCAGGCCTCCGCTCCGTGACCCTGCTGGCCCTGGTTCTGCTGCTGCTGTCCGTCGGCGGCTGCGCCTCGGACGGTCGCGCCGCCGACGGACCGGCAGCCGAGGAGGTCGAGGTCCTGAGTCAGGCTGCCTACGAGGCCACGGCGCTGGTGCGCGCCGCCGAGGCGACCGCCGTGATGCTGCGGGCCCAGGCGGAAGCCACCGCCCTCATGCGGCAGGCCGCGAATCCACCGGCTGCTCCTCGGCCGGCCCCGGCAGGGCCTTCCACCGGCTCGTCGCCGCTGGCCACCCCTACGCCGGAAGCCGGAGAAGCACCCCCGCCGGTGGAGTTAGTCGGAGTCGGTTTCGCTGCCGATGGTGACTACATCATGGTGCAGTTCCGCTCCGATCCCAGGGTCAGCCTGATGTGGCGCCAGGGCAACGTTTACGTGATCGACGAGGCCACCGACACCAGGTACGGAGACATACCGGTCATGCCGGTAGTCGGACCTCTCCTCGGCCAACCGGTAGAGGAGGGGCAGCTCGGTTATGTCATGTTCCTCAACCATAACCGCGGCGTGAGCCGAGGAGCAAGCGTCACAGTGGTGCTGGGAGACTTCCGTCAAGAGCACGTTCCCGTGGAGTGAGCACCCTACTGCCTTCAGACATCAAGGCCATGGCCCCCAACCGGGCCGGGCACTACAACCATCTCGGAGGTGTGTCGTGAGGATCGCAATCGCTGCTCTCATCGTTGTGCTCGCCATCGGCATCGGAGTGCTGCCCCAGTTCACCGACTGCCAGTCGCAGGGCAGACAGCTCACGCTGGAGAACGGACGTCAGATCCCGATGAAGTGCCACTGGACCGGTCAGGCTGAGCTCGCTCTCGCCGTTCCCCTGCTGGCAGTGGGCGCGATGATGACGGGCACCCGACGTCGAGAGACCAACCGCATTCTGGCCGCTATGGGCGTGATCCTGGGCGTCTTCGTGATGCTGCTCCCCACCAGCCTCATCGGCGTGTGTGGCAGCGCAGAGATGATCTGTAACTCGACCATGAAGCCCGCTCTCCTGTTCATGGGAGCCTTGGTCATCGCGGCCAGCCTCGTGGGCCTCGTCCGATCGGAGCGAGCGAACTACGACTTGCCATGACGCTGACCCGACTAGCCCTGAACAATATCTCCGCCAGCGCCTTCCGCAGTTGGGTGATCTTCCTCTGCGTGCTCGTTGTCGCCGGCTTCTCGCTGACGATCACGGTCATCACGCGGGGGGCAGAGAGCAGCCTGGAGCTAGCATCGCGCCGCCTGGGGGCCGACATCATTGTCGTCCCCCAGGGGACTGAAGCCGCCATGGAGGGGGCCCTGCTCATGGGTCTGCCCACCCGCATCTGGATGCCACGAGACATCGTGACTCAGGTCGCTGCCATACCTGGGGTGGAGGTCGCTTCGCCTCAGATGTACCTCTCCACTCTCAGCGGCGCATCGTGCTGCTCCGTCGATGAGATGTTCCTGCTCGCCTACGAGCCGGAGACAGACTTCACCATCCAGCCCTGGCTCATCAGCACCATCGGCCGCGGGCTGAACCTGGGCGAGGTCGTGGGCGGCACGTACGTGTTCACCCCCGAGGGGGAAAACATCTTCATCTACGGCTACATCGTAACGCTCATCGCCAATCTGGAACCCACCGGATCGGGACTGGATCAGTCGATGTTCATGACCTTCGACTCTGCCTACGACGTGGCGCGGATATCCTACTCCCGCGCGGAGGAACCGCTGGAGATCCCGCCCGACAGCGTGTCCGCGGCCATGGTCCGCCTCAGCCCGGGCGCCGATCTCGACCAGGTAGCTGACGCCATCACCCGCGCCGTCCCAGGCGTGACGGCGGTGAAGAGCCCGGACCTATTCCTCAGCTACCGGCAGCAGACCGGTAGTCTTCTCCGTGGCATCACTCTGGTCATGGCGCTGACCTGGGTTATGGCCATCGTGGCCGTGGGGCTGGTCTTCTCCATCGCCCTCAACGAAAGACGACGCGAGATCGGCATGCTGCGCGCCCTGGGCGCCACGCGCTCGTTCGTCCTGCGCAGCCTCCTGGCGGAAGCGGGTGCCCTGGGTCTGCTCGGGGCCCTTGTCGGCATTCCGGTTGCCCTCCTGGGTACCTTCCTCTTCCGCAATTTGCTGATGAGCTCACTGGAGGTGCTGTTCCTGTTCCCAAGCGTCACCTCGATCCTGGTGTTGTTCATAGTCGGCCTGGTTCTGGCGGTGGCTACCGTCACCCTCGCCGCCTTCATTCCCGCCTATCGCGTCAGCCGCCTGGACCCCGCGACCGCCATGCGAGACTAACACATGATACTGCTTAGCGACGTCAGCAAGACCTACGAGTTGGGCCAGGACCGAACGGTGAAGGCCGTCGCCGACGTCACGCTTGAAGTGCGCGACGGCGAGTTTCTGGTCATCACCGGGCGGTCGGGCTCCGGCAAGACCACCCTACTGAACTTGGCCGCCGGCCTCACCCGTCCTACCTCCGGCACTGTGACCCTTGACGGCGTCGACGTCTGGAGCCTTACCGACAACCAACGGGCAGCACTGCGAGGCCGGAAGATCGGCTTTGCCTTCCAGTTCCCCAGCCTTCTGCCCTCGCTGACAGTCCTGGAGAACGTGCTGCTACCCACTCTGTTCGCTCCCAACGGTGAGGACGACGGGACCACAGATAGGGCGATGGAGTTGATCGCCGATGTGGGTCTGTCGGAGAAGGTGCGAGCTTACCCTCGCCAGCTCTCGGCCGGCCAGCAGCAACGCGTCGTCATCGCCCGGGCGCTGATGAACCGGCCGGAGGTGCTTCTCGCCGACGAGCCCACCAGCGACCTGGACGAACACACCGAGACCGAAGTCATGGACCTTTTCCGAGCCATACACCGATCACGCGGCATCACTATCATGATGGTGACCCACTCGTCCGACTTGGTACACTACGGCACGCGATCCATCGCCATGGCTTCGGGGCAGGTGGTGGCGGAGAGGGACCTGGCCCATGCCTAGCACGACTGCCGACAAAGAGCTACGGTGAACCTCCGCCGCCTGACCCTGCGCAGCATACTGGGCGACCCCTTCCGTAGTGCGGCCATCTTCGTCCTGGTCTGCTTGCTGACCGGCACATCGCTGGCCACCACGCTTGTCCTCCGCGGCGCTCAGGACAGCGTGCACCTGGCACTGTCACGCCTCGGTGCCGACGTTGTCGTGGTGCCGCTCGGGGCAGAGGGGCGGGTAGAGAGCGCTCTACTCACCGGCATGCCCACCGGGGTGTGGATGCCGCGCGAGATTGTGGCGCGCCTGGAACAGGTGCCTGGGGTGGAGCGCGTCTCGCCGCAGCTCTACCTCGCCCAGCTGGACGATGTGCGCTCCGACAGCGGGGCTCCGGCCCCGCTCGTCGCCTTTGATCCCGACTCGGACTTCACCGTGCGCCCTTGGCTGGGGGACAGCGAGACCAGCGGCACGCTCCCCGGGCAGGCCATCGTCGGCAGCCGCGTTGAGACCTCGTCCGGCCCGGACCTGACCGTGCTGGGCCGGCACCTTGTCCTGTCTGCGCGGCTGGAACCGACCGGGGCCGGGCTGGATAACACTGTCTTCATACCCTTCGCTGAGGCCGAGGCTCTAGCGCAGACAGGGCGCTTGCCCGACGTCCCCGCCGATGCCGTTTCCGCCGTCCTCGTGAAGGTGTCCGCCGGCTCCACCCCGGAGGACGTTGCCGTCCGCATCATGCAGGACGTGGCGGGTGTGGTGCCGATCGAGAGTCCGGACCTGTTTCAGAGCTTCCGCCGCCAGCTCACCGGCCTCATGCGCGGCATGCTGGCTGCCCTGGCCGTCACCTGGGCGCTGGCCATCGTCCTGGTGGGCCTGATCTTCTCCATGATCGTGGCCGCGCGCCGGCGTGAGATCGGTGTGCTGCGGGCTCTGGGCGCCACCCG
>JAAYAV010000207.1 GCA_012719195.1 Anaerolineae bacterium
ATTGGCGGCAGCGCTTGTCGTCGCCGTTCACCCGTGGTACGTCTGGCACGCCCAAGACGCGCGCATGTACAGCCTGCTGTTCCTCGCCGGCCTGGCCGCCACCCTAGCGCTCTTGCGCTGGTCTCAATCGCCCAACCGCCGCGGGGTCCGTGCGACGGCCCCCGCTCTTGCCTACGCCGCGCTCCTCTACACCCACTACCTGGGCGCCGGACTGATCGCGGCTCATGGTTTGGTGGTGGCCTGGCGCTCGTTGCGCCGTGACGGTGGACGCACCCTGACCCGGTACGTCCTTCAGGTAGTGGCGCCGGCGGCGGCGCTATTCGCCCCCTGGCTACCCGCCACCCTGCGCACTATGCGAAGCGACACATCCTACTGGGTCGGCACGCTCAAGCTGGATGAGGCGCTGCGCAAGACGCTGATGTCCTTGCTCGTGGGCGGCCCCGGGGAGACAGTCCTGGAAAGTGAGGGCGCACAGGTGGCGGCGGTCATGGCCGTGGTGCTGGTCCTGGCGTTGCTGCTACGTCGCCGGCGAGACAGCGTGCCTCCCTTGGCGGTCTCAGCGCTCACTCTCGCGGCGACGTTGGCCGCCTTCCTTATCGTGCCCAAGTTCAACCCGCGCTATCTCATCCTGGCCTCCCTCCCCCTGCCGCTGCTTTGGGGGCAGGGCATCGACCTTCTCGGATCCAGTGGTCCAGGCAGCGCACTACGGCGCACGATGGGGGGAGCGGCGCTGCTGGCCCTAGCTGGCGGCTCGGCCTTCGGCCTCCACGGGATGTACGCCGACGTGCGGCTCACCCGGGCGGACTTCCGGAGCGCCGTTCTCCATGTGCTCGCCCACGCTGCCCCCGACGAAGTCCCGGTTCTGGTGTCCGGCCACATGTACCCCGTCTGGCTGTACTATGCTCCCGGGGCACCTTACCTGGCGCTGCCGGAGATGCGCGTCCTGGACGTAGACTCCTCGTTGAGCCTAGAAGTGGCTGCCGACCTGGCGAAAGCCCTCGAGGGCGCGTCGGGCGCCTGGCTCCTCCTCTGGCAGGATGAAGTCGCCGATCCCATGGGCGCCGTCACCTTCCTGCTGGACCAAGCGGCGCCGGGCGACGAGACCGGCTTCTGGCACGTCCGCGTCCGGCATTACCGCTTCCAGACTAGTCCGCCCCTGGCGTCCGCGCCCCCCGAGCCTGTCGGCCCGGGCTGCCGATTCGAGAGTGGCATCCAGTACTTGGGCGCCACGCCGGATGCAGCCGGAAACGTGGCGCTGCTGTGGAGCACGTTGGTCGATCTGGACGTGGATCTCCGCGCCCAGGTTACCATCAGTAACAGGGCGGGTCACGAGGTAGCGCGCGTCCACGCTTCTCCCGGTGGCGACCACTTCCCCACCGGATTGTGGGCGCCGGGCGAGGTAGCGTTCGTTCGGTTTGATCCAACCACGCCGCCTGCCATCGAAGGAGGCGAGTACCGGGCTTCGCTGTCGCTCTACCGAACGGACTCCGGGCAGGCCCTGACGGTGCTGGACGCGTTGGGGAACCCGTCGGGCGAGACATGCGCCATGGGGCCCATCACGCTTCGAGACGCGACGACGGGCGTGGCCCCAAGCGAAGCGGCCGCGGTGCACGGGCTTAGGCTGGTGGAGGATGGCCCCGACTGGCCCGGGGTGAGGATAGCTGCCGTGGGCGCGTGTCCCACCGACCCTCCGCCGCCGGGAGCTAGCATCTCCCTGCCGCTGCTCCTCGAGATCGATGGCGACGTAGAGACCGCGGGAGCCGCCCTCGAGGCAACCATGGCGTCCGTTGATGACTCCAGGCCTCTGGGCCAGACGCCCCTGCCGGGCCGAAGTGGGGGCGCCGCCCTCGACTCCGCGCATCTGGTCTGGCTGGACGGCGGCATTCCCGCTGACGCCCCCGCCGGTGAGGCCGAGGTCCGCGTCCGCGTGCTGGGAACCGCCGTGGGCGATGGCGCCTGGCCCGCCTGCAGCATCAGCGTCGCGCCGGTCTCCCGTGACTACGGCGAGGTCAGTCCGACGTACCCGGCTCGGGCCCTGATCGCCGACGCGGTTCAGTTCCTCGGGCTCAGCGTTCCACCGGAGCCGGTATCGCCAGGTGATAGCATTCTCATCGAGCTCTACTTCCGGGCCGTCGAGACGCCGGCCGACAACTACTCGGTCTTCCTGCACCTACTCGGCCCCGACGGGCGCCTGGTGGCAGAGGCCAATGGCTCTGCGGCCGGAAGACCGACGGCAGGCTGGCTTCCGGGCGAAGTGGTGGCGGTGGGGCTAGGCCTCACCGTGCCGGCGGGGGTCCCGGCGGGAGACTACGCTTTTGAGTCGGGCTGGTTCCTCCCTGACGTTGAGGGCATGCCGCGGGCCTCGCTGAGCGTGGACGGCGGCGTCGTCGCGAGCGGGTCGGTGGCGGCGGGTCAGCTGACGGTGCGCTGACGGCGGACGCGCAGGAGCGGTACAATGGCCGTCACTGCCACACCGGCCCCCAGCAGCACCGATCCCGCCGCGACCCAGGGGCCGACCCCCCAGGTTAGGTGGCCGTAGAGGGTCCCCATGGCGGGAGCGGCCTGGGCGAACTGCCACAGCGTCACGAGGCCGGAGGCCATGCCGGTCAGGCAAGCGGTCCACCGGGCGATCGCCGCCGGCGGGCGCAGCACCGCTGCCGCTAGCCAGACTCCGATCACAACCGCGGCCGCGAGGGCAAACTCGCCGGTCCTCTCCAGTGGGCTCACGGCGGCGCTCACCAGCCACACGCCTACCGCCAACGCGGCGGCCCGGAACCAGACACTCACGTCCACGGACCAGACGGCAATGGCCAGAGTGGCCGCCGCAGCCAGCAGTGGTAGCGCGAAGGCCACCTGCAGCGGCCGCACCAGCGGCGCCCCAGCGGCTCCCATGAAGCGGACGAAGTCGGGCAGGTCCAGTCCTGTGAGCACCAGCGCCGCAGCGCGGTGGTACACCCAGGGCAGCCACAGGGAGAGCGCTGCCGCCGGCGCAGGAAGCACAAGAAGGGCTCTACGCCAACTCATGGTACAAGCTCCTTACCGTCTCCGCTGCCTTCTCCCAGGTGAAAAGGCGCGCCCTCGCCGGACCGTCACGCCGGAGGCGCTCTTGGGCCGACGGGTCCGTGAAGAGACCGTCCAGCGCCGCCGCTATCGACTCTGCGTCCGTTCCGCAGTACACCGCCACGTCGCCGGTCACCTCGGGCAGACTAGAGTTGCGCGCGACGATCACCGGCGTGCCGCAGGCCATCGCCTCCAGCGGCGGTAGGCCGAAGCCTTCGTAGTGCGATGGATAGAGCAGCGCCTCTGCCTGCCGGTAGAGCGCGGGCAGGTCTTCTTCGGCCACGCGGCCCACCAACCGGACCCGGTCCCCCGCCTCCTGGGCCGCGCCCATCGTCTCCTCCGCCAGCCACCCAATCGCCCCGGCGAGCACCAGCTGCAAGCCACTCCCAAGCCTGGGCGCCACGGCCATGAACGCCTGTATGGCAGCCACCAGGTTCTTTCGCGGCTCAATCGTGCCCACACAGAGCACGTAGGGCCGGCGTAGCCCGTAGCTACCGGCCAGTGCAGTCAGCTCCCCGTCCATTTCCGCGGGCCCAAAGGCCGGACCAACGCCGGGGTACACGGTGCGGACCCGGTCCGGTGGGACGTGCAGCAGCTCAACCACGTCCGCCGCGGTGTTACGCGAATCAGCAAGAACGAGCTCAGCCCTTTCCAGAGAGCGCGGGACGGTCTTCCGCAGGTACTCGGCCAGAGCGGGGAAGGCGTACTGGGGCAGCCGGAGATAGGAAAGGTCGTGCACGGTGACCACGCCCCGGGCCCGCGCCAGCGGAGGCAGGAGGAAGTTGGGCGAGTGGTAGACATCGGGCATTCCGCACAGCCGATCCACCGGAATGGGCAGCCGTAGCCGGTGCCAGACGATCTCCGCGACTCGCTCCCCCACCGGCAGATGCACGGGCCGCCAGTCGGCCGTCGCCGCGCTGGTGGCGGCGGGCAGCCGGGCCCCACGGGGAAGCACAACGGTGTGCTGGTCGGCCGTG
>JAAYAV010000208.1 GCA_012719195.1 Anaerolineae bacterium
CACCTGCCGGGTGGGGAACCCGGAGTTTGTGGAGGAGGAGCTGCTGGCTCTGAAGCAGCTGCGCGACTACGCCCAGGAGTTGGCGCAGGAGTTGGGAGCGACCGGCGGCGGGTAGACTCGGCGGGGACATCACCGTCCCGCCGCCTGGGGATGTCGGGCAGCGGGACGGTGGCGGCGATCGGCCCCGGTAGAGCGAGAAGGGGCGGCGCTACGACTTGAGGTCGGCGAGCAGCCGCTTGTACTCCTCTTGGTCAATCTCGCCACGGGCGTAGCGCTCGCGAACGATGTCCAGCGCGGTGGAGTGCGCGGCTAGTGGCCTCTGACTTTCGGTACCGTAGTATCGTCGGCCCGAGGTGGCGAGCCAGACTACCAGCCCTAGGAGCAGGGCGAAGAGCAGGACACCGCCGAACATCATGACAATGCCTCCTAGCGTTCCCATGTGTCCCCAAGGCGTTCCGTGCCACCACATCACAATCGTTACCTCCCGGGCCTTACGTAGGCCCTTTCCAGATAATCTATAGGTATAGTAGGCGTTTAGGCGAGAATCGCTTGTCTTGACTGGCAGAGCAGGGTGAGGCAATCGGCCGGCAGGCCGGCGCCGGAATGGATCGAGACCACGCCCCGGGGTACAGGGCGTGGTCGATGGAGGGGGTGGGAGGCCCATCGGCGGGCCCCCCGACCGTCATCTAGCTGACGTTAGCGCCGTTCCAGCGGCCCATGGAGCCGGGCTCGTAGCCGTAGGGGCACTCGCCCAAGTAGCCGCCGAAGCTGCCGCCTCGTCCGCCGAAGCGTCCGCCGCGACTGCCGAACCGACCAGCGCCTCGCTGGGCCATCCAGTCGGCCTGATCCTGGGTGATGGTGCCGGCATCCACCGCGTCGGCGAGGGCAGCATCACGCGCCTGCTGCATGATCGCCGGGAGGTCGGCGGGCTCGAAGCCCTGCTCGAGGGCGATCTGGTAGAAGGTGAGGCCGGACTCACGGGCAGTCTGGAACTCCTCCACCGTCATGCCCAGCGCATCCGCCAGGTAAGTGTCCTGCGCGCCGTCCAGGATTCCTCCGCCAGGGACGCCCCTGTCGGTCCAGCCGCCCGGGCCCACGGCCGTGCCGCCGGGACAAGCCCAGCAACCGCCACCGCCTCGGCCCTGTGCCGAAACGACCAGCGTGCCGCCGAGGGCGATCGCGAGGGCTGCTGTCACTGCCAACACCGAAAGCAACTTCTTCATGGTCTTCTCCTTATGCTGATGGGGGGACTAGGTTCGTCCCCGCCTGCTATGCCACCATCATAGAGGAGGATTGTGGAGAAGCTGTGGAAGGACCATGGCTGTTCTGCGCAGTTTGGGCGGCCCTGTCCACCGACCCCTTGCCGCCCCTAGCAGCGCGATGTATCATCGGGCCGCCGGCGCAAGGAGGGGCAGCAGTGATCCGCGTGGACCCACGGGCGGTGATCGGACGCATAGACCCGAACGTGTACGGGATGTTCATCGAGCATCTCGGGCGCTGTATCTACGGCGGCATATTCGACGAGGGCTCGCCCCGCAGCGATGCGGAAGGCTACCGGCTCGACGTTCTCAAGGCTTGCCAACAGTTGGCGCCGCCCATTCTGCGCTGGCCGGGCGGCAACTTCGTCTCCGGCTACCACTGGCAGGACGGCATCGGGCCGCGCGACGAGCGCCCCCGCAAGTTCGACCTGGCCTGGTTCGCCGAGGAGAGCAATCGCTTCGGCACCGATGAGTTCCTCGGCCTCTGCCGCCGCCTCAACACCCAACCCTACATCTGCGCCAACTCCGGCAGCGGCGCTATCGACGAGGCGGCCGCCTGGGTGGAGTACTGCAACGGCTGGACCAACACCCACTACGCCAACCTGCGCCGCCGCTGCGGCAACCGCGTTCCCTACGCCGTGCCTTACTGGGGCTTGGGCAACGAGGTCTACGGCGCCTGGCAGATCGGCCACCTGAGCGCCGAGGACTACGCCAAGAAGGCCCTGGAGATGGCCAAGGTCATGCGCTGGACGGACCCCGACATCCGGCTGGTGTCCTGTGGCCTTGGCCGGGAGGAGTGGGACCTGCCGGTGCTGGAGCGGCTCAAGGGGCAGGCCGAGTACTTCTCCGTGCACTGCTACGTCGGCAGCGAGGACTACTACCGCAACGTCAGCGCCGTCACGGCGATGGAGGACATCCTGGAGCGAACCGAGCGCTCCATCTGCTCCGTGTACGACGTTGCCGACGCGGCGCTGGCCCCCATCCGCATCGCCGTGGACGAGTGGAACGTCTGGTACCGGGAGCGTGGCAACGAACGGCTGGCCCCCGCCAAGCTGGAGGAAGTCTACGACCTCAGCGATGC
>JAAYAV010000209.1 GCA_012719195.1 Anaerolineae bacterium
CCGCCTCCAGCGCGTCCAGCCCGGCGTTGCCCTCGGCCACCAGGCGATTGTGCTCGCCGGCGATCTCCTCGGGCGGAGCGGCGGCCGCTAGGGCGGCTAACAGCTCGCGGCCACCGGCGATCTGCGCGTCGATGTCGCCGGAGCGGGTGATGCACACCGCCAGCGGATCTTCGCCCACCTGGCCCATGAGCCCGCCGGCCTCGGCCGACCAGGCCTCCCAGCGGCCAAGGATGTCCGCCATGGCGGCCAAGTACTGTTCCTCCTCCGCGCCCGCGTCCAAGGCGGCAGTACTGATCGGCACGTCGGCAACCGTGGCCGGTAGCGGAGTGACGGTAGAGGTGGCGGTGGGGGCCGGTCGGGTCGGTGTGGCAGTGGCCGTGGGCGAGGGGGCCACCGCGACGGGTAGGGAGGGTGCGGGCGTCGGCGTTGGGGTGGGCGCCGCGGGGCCGAGTCCGCAGGCAGCGACGAGGATCAGGGCGAAGGAAAGTAGCGCGGCCGTGGCGGCACGCCGAGTAGCCTGAAGCGGGCTCGGGGATGGCATGGTGGCACGTCCTTGCGGCGGCAGTCGCCCCTCTAGGGCGCCGCCCCCAATTATGTCTAGACGAATGGGCCCGGCAACTTTAACCGGCTCTTAAGAACGGGTTTATGGAGGTTTGACGGCCGGCTTTCATACTGCGGTTACTGAGGGTAGGTTCCGGGCATAACCACCAGCATCGTGACCACCCTCAAGCAGGCTCGCGGCGGAAGAAGCCGCCGGCCGAAATGCAACAGGACCGCAGGGCGGGGCTCCCGGGCTCTTCGTTGGATGAGTCGGCAGCGAACACGTTAGCGGCAGTGTATGGAGGGAGCGCCGCGGGGTTCGACACTCGCGCCTGTAGGGCACGAGTGAGTGTAGGCGGGAGAGGCTCAAGGGTCTCTCCCGCCGTATTGTGTCTCTCGACGGCCGACTCTCAGCCGCGCAGAGCCATGCCGTTGGCGCCCGTGTCGGCGGCACCCTGCCACCGCTCGGACCCGGCGCCGCGCCAGAGGGCGTGCACCAGCCCCATGCCCCCGTGGCCCTGGGGCATCCGCTCCACCGGCAGGCTCCGCCGCACCACGCGGCACACGGACTCGGGGATGCGCCCCTGGCAGACGATGGGCCCCACCTGGCAGTCGAAGCGGGGCGCCGCCACCGCCTCCACCACGCTCATGCCGAAGTCCACCACGTTGACGATGACCTGCAGCAGCGAGGTGATGATGCGCGTCGCTCCCGGCGCGCCGATGACCATGAGCGGCCGTCCGTCGCGGTAGAGCACGGTCGGGGTCATGCCGGTGGTGCGCCCTTTGCCCGGGGCGATGGAGTTGGGGTGGCCGGGCAGGGGGTGGAAGTTGACCATGGAGTTGTTGTACATGAACCCGAGGCCGGGGGTTATGACGCCGGAGGACATGCCCAGCGAGTGAGTGAGGGCGATGCCGTTGCCCCGGTCGTCAACCACGCTGACGTGGGTGGTGTCGGGCGGCTCGGTGGCGGTGAAGGAGACGGTGATCTCCTCGTTCCGGTCTATGCGGTCGCGCCAGTGTTGCGCCCGCTCCTTGGTGGTCATCCAGTCGAAGGGGCGCGGGGCGAAGCGCGGGTCGCCCAGGTGCGGGTTGCGGTCGGCGAAGGCGGCCTGCATAGCCCGGGAGAGGAGCAGGATGTAGGCGGGAGAGTTGTGCTCCAGCGCCGCCAGATCGTAGCCCTCAAGGATGTTGAGCAGAGCCACCAGGGTGGGGCCGCCGTGGGGCGCGGGCGAGGTGGCGATCTCGTACCCGCGGTAGGTGCCGGTCACGGCCTGGGCGGGTACGGGCTGGTAGCCGGCCAGGTCCTCGGCGGTGACAAAACTGTCGTGCGCCGCCAGGTCGCCGGCCATGCGCCGGGCCAGGTCGCCGCGGTAGAAGTCCTCCGGCCCGGCCTCTCCCAGGTGGCGCAGAGTGCGGGCGTAGTCGGGGTTGGCGAAGTGGTCGCCTGCCTCGCGCGGGGTGCCGTCGGGGCGCAGGTAGAGGCGGCTGGCCTCCGGGTTGGCGCGGATGTAGTCCTGCAGCGACTTCTGCTCCGGCAGGCCCTTGCCCGGTCTCCACATGGCGGCCAGGTGGTCGTCCACCAGGAAGCCCTCCTCGGCGACGCGGGCGGCGGGCGCGCAGACCTGCTCCCAGGTCCAGGTGCCCCAGCGGTCGAGGATGGCGGCCAGCCCGCGGACGAAGCCGGGGATGCAGATGGACTGGTAGCCCATCTCGTTAATGGAGCCGCGCAGAAAGTAGCCCCAGCCGCGCGGGTTGGGCCGGATTAGGGCGCCGGCCCACATGTCGGGCGAGACGCGGGAGCCGGCGAGGGCGGGGGCGTCCACGGCGTGAGCCTGGGCGGCGGAGCCGACTCCGGAAGGCGAGACGGTGGCGAGGACGTAGCCGCCGATGCTGGAGCTGTGGGGGTCAAGGACGCCTTGCACCAGGGCGCAGGCCACGGCGGCGTCCACGGCGTTGCCGCCTTGGCGTAGCACCTGGGCCCCCTCGTCCACGGCGATGGGCTGGGGGGCGACGATCATTCCGGGCATGGGACGCCTCCTGTGGTGGTGTGGGGGTATGGTAGCGGGTCTGGGGGTGGGTTGTCATGGGGAGGGTGGGCCCGCGCCGGACACTCGCCCCGCCATGAATGGGCGGGGCTACGATTGGGCAATGCTCGCCTTCGCGAGCTCCGGGAGCCGGCGCCGGCCGGCTTCGCTTACCCAGTGGATTCGCGCAGTGAATCCAAGAGCCCCGTGGCTTGAGCCCGGGGCGATCTCCCTTTGACACCGGCGCCCGGCGGCGATAGGCTGACCAGGAAGCCGAGAGGGAGGAGAGGCACTTGGCCCGCGCTCTGCCGGAGGGCACGGTTCTACACGGCCGCTACCGGGTCACGGAACTGGTGGCACAAGGGGGTATGGGCGCCGTCTATCGCGCCGGCGACCTGCGCCTCAGCGGCCGCGAGTGCGCCCTGAAGGAGATCATCTGCCAGGACGACGGCCTGGTGGACCCCACGGACGCCCGCGCCCAGTTCTACCGCGAGGCCAGCACCCTCGGCCGCCTCGATCACCCCAACCTGCCCAAGGTATCGGACCACTTCTCCGAGGGCGACCGCGACTACCTGGTGATGGACTACGTCCCCGGGGCGGACCTGCAGAGCCTGCTGGACGACGCCCTGCGCGAGGGGCATCGCCTGAGCGAGAAGCAGGTACTGGAGTGGGCGCGGCAGCTGTTCGACGCCCTGGAGTACCTGCACGCTCAGGACCCGCCGGTGCTGCACCGGGACATCAAGCCGGCCAACATCCGCCTCACCGCCTCCGGGGTGGTCAAGCTGGTGGACTTCGGCCTGGTCAAGCTGATGGAGCCGGAGCAGACGCGCACCATCACCGTCCTTCAGGGGCGGGGTACGGCCAGCTACACGCCGCTGGAGCAGTACGGCGGAGAGACGGGGCACACCGATACGCGGGCCGACATCTACGCCCTGGGCGCGACGCTCTACCACCTGCTCACCGGACACTCGCCTCCGCCGGCGAAGGACCGCTTCCTGCGGCCGGACTCGCTGACGCCGGCGCAGGAGCTCAACCCAGCTATCTCCAGCCGCACCGATGCGGTGATAGGCTGGGCGCTCGCCATGCACCCCGATGACCGCCCGCCCAACATCAGCCACTTCCGCAATGCCCTCTTGGGGCGAGGCCGGCTCCCCCGACCGTCCCCCTGGCGCGTGGCGCTCAAGGCACACCAGTCCCTGGCAGTGGCGGTGCTGCTCTTGCTGCTCCTCGCCGCTACCCTGAGCTACTGGCCCGTGGCGCCCGCCCCGTGAGCAGGCTCAGCCAGGCCAGGGCCGCGGCCAGCCCGCTCACGGCGAAGGCCGCCCAGCCCGGGCCGCACGCCATGAACAGCGGCACCTCCACCAGCCCAACCACCAGGGCGCAGTAGACGCTCAGCCCCAGAACCAGGCTCCACAGCGTCAGGCGGACGCGGGCTTCGGCGGTGCGCGCTTGCCTGCGGAAGGCGATGTGCAATGTCAGGTTGGCCGCCAGCACGCCCGCAAGGCTCCACCACAGCAGCCCGGCCCCGAGCCAAGGCGCTCTCCGCACGATCTGCCCCGGCTCCAGGCTGGACGCTCCCGGCCCCTCAGTGCTGCTCTCGGTCGCCTGGGGCATGGGCGTGGGCCGTGGCGTGGGCGAGGGACGCGGCGTAGGCGTGGGCGGTACGATGGTCGCGAAGGTGACGGGCTCGTCCCCCCGGATGGTGATCACCAGGGTGACGCTGGGGCTGCGCGTGTCGGTGGTAGCGCTCACCTCCAGGTCGCCACTCCGATCCAGCTGGATGCTCGTCTGGGCCACGCCTGCCACGGTGGTGGCCCGCTGGCGGGGTAGCTCCAGGCTCTCGGAACGGTAGTAGAGGCGGAACTCAACCGGCGTTCCGTCCGGAACGATACTGCCGTTGCGGTCCCGGATGACGCCGGTGCGGACGGTGATGGTGCTCCCCTGGCGGACGGCTCTCTCTTCGCCGCTGGGGTCGGGCGGCTCGCCGATGATTTCCAGCCCCAGGACGCCGTTGGGGTCGGGCTCCAGCCGGGTGATGAGTTCGTAGCTGACGGCCTGCACATCCACCGGCGGCAGGCCGTCAGCCTCCAGCTCGCGGAAGAGCAGGCGAGCGGCGGCCTCAAGAGAAGCCGGCCCCTTGCTGTAGAGGGCGAAGTAGGCAGTGAGCTTGCTGACTTCAGTGGTGTCCAGGAAGTAGGGCCCGTTGAGGCAGAACACCACCAGACGCTTGTCGCGCATCCAGTCCGAGCGCTGCTTGAGGAAGAGGCGCAAGGCATCGGAATAGGGATGCTCATCCACGTCCACGTCCTGCATGAGGAAGACGATCCAGTCCGCGTCCTGAAGCCGGTCGGCCAGGTCCTGCTGCTCCGGCGACGGGACTTGCTCGGCGGCCTCGGCGGCCAGCAACTCGTCCAGGCTGCGGAAGTCGGCGCTGCTGATGTCGTCGTCGGCGACTAGCTCGGCGCCGGCGGAGCCGTAGAGCCGCAGGACGGTCTCCTGGAAGGACGCCACCGGTATCGAGTCGAACGGGACGCAGGCGGCGCACTCCTGCACCTCGCGGACGTCGGTCACTACTAGGACGCTTTCGCCCCGAGCCGGCCCGGCGGGCAGGCGCTCGTCTAGCTCGGCGGCTTCGGGGTAGATGAGGGTGGCCGCCGCCGCACCGATCTCAAGGACCGCCTCGGTGTTCGGGAGAGGCAGCTCGGGCCGGGCGAGTACCGCATCCAGGCTGAAGTCGGGGAACAGCTGGAGCTTGAGCCGCAGGACACGCTCCAGAGCGTCGTCCACGCGCCCCCGAAAGGCGGCGTCGCGCTCATACTGGGCGGCGAAGTGGCCGATGGCATCCTCTATGTTGGCGACCTGCTCCTCCCAGTCGTCGGTGGCGGCGAAGTCGGCCACGTAGATGAGATCGTTGCCGGCCAGAAGCGCTTCCTGGGCGATGCTCCGATGGGGGAAGGAGCGGCCCTGCGCCTCGTAGAACTTGCGCACCGCCGGTAGACCCAGCGGCCCACTTACCAGCAGGCCGTTGCTGCGCCAGGTCTCGAATTCGGGCAGAGCCATGAGGGCAGTGAGGCCGTCGCTATCCAGACCGATGGGACGGGTGAGTTGGCGGATGTTGCCCTGGAAGCCGCGGTACCGGATCAGCGGGCTGGTCATGAGCCCATCCACCATCGTAGCCCGCCCGCCGCTACCGGCGTTGGTGACGGCGAAGAAGGGCGCCAACTCCATCTGCCGCAGCTCCTGCAGGCTCTTCTGAACCGTGGCCACCTCTTCCGTGGCCTTGCGGTCGCTGCTGCCCAGGCCGGGGAAGTGCTTGGCGATGGAGAGGACCATGCCGTCGGAGCCCTGGTGGACGCCGCTGACGTAGGCGCGGGCCATCTCGCCCACCCAGTAGGGATCGCCGCCGAAGGCACGGACCCCGATGTCACCGGGCATGCCCGGGCGGGCGCGCTGCAGCACGTCCACGCTCGGCCCCAGGAGCAGGTTCACGCCCAGCGCCGCCAACTCGGTCCCGACGATGTTGCCCACCGTGAAGGCGTTGGCTGCGTCCCAGGTGGCGCCCACGGTCATGGCGCTGGGAAGCTCGGTCAGGCCGGTGCGAAGGGCGGTGTAGGGGTAGCCGTCGCCGTCCTGCTCCACGCCGATGAGCAGGGGTATGGCGTGGACGTCCGGGCCGTACATGGGTGTGGGGGTGGCGGTGGAGGCTCCGCGGGGTCTGTCCACGTCTTCGGGCAGGTTGCGCGGCGGCGGAGTGGGCGCCTTGGTCTCCAGCGCCAGCGTCTGCAGTTGGCTGACCAGTCGGCGCGTCTGGCCGGCCGCGTCGCGGGAGTTGTCCACATTGCCCCGCTCGGCGGAGAGGATCACGCCGCCGATGCGGTACTCCTGGATAAGGTTGGCGATGTCGGTCGAGCGGCCGGCTTGATCGCCGTGGAAGGTCACCAGGAACAGCTGCCCCACCTTCTCGCGCGCGGTAAGGCTGTCCATGAGAGACGAAACGGCATCGTCCTGGGCTCGGGCCGGTGCCGGGGCGCCGGAGCCGAGCGTCAGGGTGAGGACCAGCAGTAGAGAGAGCAACTTGCTGCGACTTGACACGGCCAGAGTATAGCATAGCCAGGGAGCCCTGGCCCCGGTGCGGGCGCGGTTCCCGCCCCAGTCGGACTCGTCCACGACATGGCATCCGCTTCCGCGCGCAGGCTCGCGTGCTGCCGAAAGTGGGGCTGTGCCTGGCGAGGCCCGTGCGGGTCGCGCTGTCAGGTCATCAGCTCCAGCGGATGCGATCTCGTCGTCCGCCGGAGGCTCAGAGTCACTGACCTAACCGCCTGCTCGCTAGGCGCTTCGCTTACCTGGCTGACCACCCTTCCCTACACTCGAAGGAGGGACCGAAAGCGGGCGACTTCCGACTTCCCCCTCCGTGTCAGCGAAGCAGATGCGTCGCTATGGGCCCGCGGCTTGGGAATGGGCTGGTAACCAGGGCCGGCCGCTACCGGCGATGGCGTTGAGCGCCACCAGCAGCTGCCTCATACAGGCGGTCATAGCGACCTTGTAGTTTCTGCCCTCTGCTTCCAGGCGCTGCGGGAACGCTCGGAGCACGGGGTTGTGCCGCCTGGCCGACAAGGTCGCCAGGTAGAGAACGGCGCGCAGACTCGCCCTGCCACCCCTACCAGGGCGGTAGCTAGGATCGGCCCCACTTCAGGTACATCACGGTGCCGCTCCTCCCGCCCTGCCCTACCGGACGGGCGCCCTCGGTCCAGGTCCTTGAGCTCTCCAGTGTGCTCATCACCGAGAGCCCGTGCCTCCGGCGTAAACCTCGCTCCGAAGTGGGCTGGCACCAACGCGTCGATGGTGCCGCGCTCTTGGCCGGCACTCCCATCGCCTTGGCAGAGTCTCGCCCCTGTCGTGGATTCGCCACCGCCTCCGGCAACCCCGCCAGACTCAGCGCCGCCGCTGCCTCCGCCTCATACCCACCGGTGGCCTCCGGCACGATCAGACTCATCCCGCTACCCTACAGCCAACCCACCACCACTTCGATCCCAGCGACGTCGTTGCTGGTTGTCCGGACCGACCCCTCCCTATGCCAGGCAGCGTCCAGCCTGTCCGAGGACACGTCGGTGCCGACAAACGCTCGCTCTTGCTGCATAATGCCTCCAGCGCTCGTCCCGACTTTGCAGGATGCGGGCCCTGCGGCTCAGGTAACTGCCCGGTGTCATCGCCGATGTGGGCGCAGCGACCCTTTCTTCCCTAAGCAGGAAGGGGGAGGGGTTAGGTCCGTCACCCAAGGCCTGTTGCGGACAGGTAGACCGGACACAGGTGGAGCAAGTGAGACCCTCGTCTACCTGAAATCAGTTAGGCAGACCCCCTCGTTCTGGGCAGCAGGGTCTACCGGCGAGGGGTGATGGAAGGGGCTTCCTGCCGGGCTACAATGGACTCGTGACCGCTTGTGAGTCCAAGGAGGAACCATGTCCCACCGCCGAGCCACCCCGAGCATCCTGATCGCCATCGCCCTCACCATCGCCGTTCTCGCTCTCTCTGCCTGCTACACCAGCACCCCGGCCGCCTCTCCCGTCGACGCGCCCTCTGCGTCCGACCCGGCCGCCGCCGTCGTGGGCATCTACAAGACGATACTGCCCGGCGCCTCTAGCCCCGGCATCGACGGCACCCTCTACCTGAACTACGACGGCAGCCTGCGCGAGGTGCTGGACTACCTGAACGAGGCCGAGCCCCTGGTGGAAGTGGGTACCTGGACGGTGGCCGAGGACGGTGTTGTCACTCTGACCGTGACCGGCCAAGAGGGACAGACCTACGACGCGCCTTCGGTGTCCAAGCTGCAGGCCGGCGAGCACACCCTAATTGCCGTGCCCAACCCCGACGCCCCCGGCGCCATCCTGACGGTGTGGTACGAGTTCGGCGCCTTGGCCATGGGGCAGGTGGAGATGCCCTACGATGCCGGCATGGCCGCCCAGCGCATGGAG
>JAAYAV010000210.1 GCA_012719195.1 Anaerolineae bacterium
GCGGGAGTGGCTGCTGCCCGGGTAGGGGTGATTCAGGACGGCCTGTGGTGGCTGGTTGTCCACCGTCACCTGCACGTTCGCCAGGCGCTCACCGCTGCCGTGATCCACCACGGAAAGCTGGAGAGTGTAGAGACCGGCGAGCCCGGCAGTGTCCCAGTACTCCAGCACACCGTTTTCCACTTGGTGCCCGTGTTCGCTGCCGATGCTCATCCACGCCGATGGGTTGAGGCCCTCGCCGTAGCGGAGCCGGAAGACGGCCTGATCCGGGACGCGCGCATTCCCGACGATCTCGACTATCCCTCGCACGTACTGGTAGGGCCCCGGTGAGATGATGGCTGCCTCCTGAGCGGACGATCCCTCCTCAGGCAGAGGATCGTACTCGCTCGGCGGCTGCGGGATCTCGGTCGTGCGCACCCAATCGGCCGCTTCCGGCGGGTAGATCGCGTAGACACGGTCCTCCACCAGCTCGGGCGGGGTGTAGACGGTGGCCAGTCGCCCCGTCTCCTTGTTCACTCGAAACACCTGGTGCGAGGTACAGTAGGACGTTGGCTGCGTGCCCTCAACGAAGACTTCGTTGACGGTGTGGGAGCAGTGCTCCGTGGCCAACTGGCCCGACAGCGTGCAGATGCGCGCCGTGACGACCCCGGGCGGCTGCTGGAAGCTCACCACCGGCTCACCCTCGTGTAGCCCCAGCATGATCTCGTGGTAGATGGGCCCGGCACCGGTCGAGCCTAGCAGTCGGTTCATCTTGGTGCGATCGGCGTTGCCGATCCATACCCCCACGGCGTACTGCGGCGTGAAGCCCATGGTCCAGGCGTCGGCGTTATCGTTGGTGGAGCCGGTCTTGGTTGCGACCTGGCGATCCGGCAGGATGAGGTTGTTGCCGCTGGCGCCGAAGGCCGGAGCGCGGGCCGCCGGATCCGAGAGTACGCTCTGCAGGACGTACACGTATTTCTGCTCCACCACCTGGCGCACATCGGGCTGGGTGTACTGCTTGAGAATGTTGCCTTCGCTGTCTTCAATAAGAAGGATGGCCACCGGATCCAGTTCGCGGAAACCGGGGCGCCGCTCCCAGGCGTTCACGGCCTGCCCCGCCATCAGGCCGTTGTTGGCCAGCACGCCGTAGGCGTAGACGTGGTCCAGAAGCTTGAGCTCCCGCGCGCCCAGGGCGGTGCTCAGGCCGTAGTAGTCGTCGGTGTAGCTGGTGATACCCAGGCGCCGCGCCATCTGCACCACGTTGGCGATCCCCACCATATCCATCAGCTTGACGGCAGGGATGTTGTAGGAGCAGGCGAGGGCAGAGCGCAGCGTGATGGCCCCATGGAAGTTGAGGTCGATGTTCATAGGCGAGTAGGGCTCGTTGGGCGGGTCCGGGAATGTGATGGGGATGTCCATCACCACCGTGCCCGCGGTGTAGCCCTGCTCGAAGGCAGTCAGGTAGACGTAGGGCTTGAAGGACGAACCCGGCTGCCGGGGCGCGGTGGCCATGTTGACCTGGCCGTCGATCTCCTCGTTGTAGTAGTCAACGCTACCGACCATGGCCAGGATCTCGCCCGTCTGGGGCCGGATCACTACGGCGGCAGCGTTGTTGGCGTCGTTGGCGACACCGTACTCGGCGATCTTGCTGGCGGTGGCGGTCTCGGCCAGGCTCTGGATGTTCATGTCCAGCGTGGTGTAGACACGCAGCCCCCGCCGGTACATGGCCTCGCCGTACTCCCGCTCAAGCAAGTCGCGCACGTATATGGCGAAGTGGGGTGCCTGCATCTCGTACCGCTCGGTGGACTGGCGGATGACCAGTTCCTCCTGCTTGGCGGCGTAGGCGTCCTCGGCTTCGAGGTAGCCCTGGCGCACCAAGGTGTCCAGCACCAGTTCCTGACGCGACTTGGCGATCTCGGGGTTGTCGATGGGGTTCATAGCCGGGTACTGCGGGATGAGCACCAGCATGGCCGACTCGGCCAGGCTCAGCTCCTGGACGTGCTTACCGAAGTAGACACGTGCCGCCGCCTCGATGCCGTAGGCGTGGTTTCCGTAGAAGTTGCTGTTGAGGTACCACTCGAGGATGCGGTCCTTGCCCTCGCGGCCGGGATAGCGGCGCGAGATCTCCAAGGCCAGGATCGCCTCCTTGATCTTGCGCGAGTACTTGACCTCGTAGCGCTCCTCCGGGTCGATCAAGACGTTCTTGACCAACTGCACGGTGAGGGTGCTCCCGCCCTGGACGGACTCTCCCCGCAGGTTGGACAGGAAGGCGCGCCCAATCCCGAGGATGTCGATGCCCGGGTTGGTGTAGAAGTTCTTGTCCTCCATGGCCACCGTGGCCTGCTGGATGAAGGCGGGGATCTGGTCCAGGGTTACGTAGGTGCGATCTCCGCGCGGATCGGCCACTTCGTAGAGGAGATGCTGGCCGGTGCGGTCGTAGATTCTCACCGTCTTGAACTGCTGCTGCACCTGCTCGATGGCGCTGGGATCGGGGAGGTCGCGGGCGTAGTAGGCGTAGACGGCGACGCCGGAGCCGATCACGAGAGCGATGGAGAGGGCGATGGCGGTGAAGAAGATGGCGACGCTGCCGGTGGCTATGCCGGCGGCCATTCCCGCGAAAAGGCCGGCACGGCTCCCGTTGCGTGGCCGGCGGCGCTTTCGTATGAGGCGTGCCTTAAGGTCTCTGTTCATGTGACTCCCTGGACTCGCATCGAGGCGATGGGCCGGTCCGCGTCACCCTGAGCGCAGCGAAGGGTCTTCCCCTGTTCGGGGAGACAGATCCTGCCAGTCTTCACTCAGGTCTCGCCAGCCCGGGTTGCTCGCCTCTGTTGGCGCGATCTTCTTGGCCCGCAACCAGCCCTTGATCTGCTTCTCCCGGATGATCGCGCTCCGGATCTCGGTGGTGCTCTCCAGGTACACCAGGCGGTCTATGTTGTACCTGCTCGTGGACCCGGGCGCCAAATGGTGTCTGTGTTCGTGTACGCGACGCCCGATGTCGTTGCTGACGCGGGCGTGCAGAGTGCTGAAGCGGTTGCCCATGAGGTAGACGTACAATAGCCGCAAATGGTTTCGCTCCGCGCTCCACTCCGCCTACCCGGTTGGGATCTTCTCCAGTACCAGGAAGTGCGAGAGCCCGAAAGCCTGCAGGGGCGTCCGCTCCAGCAGGTAGGTGAGCGCCCGCACGGCGCCGGCAGCCCAGGGCCACTTGCGAGATATCTTGTCATAACCGGGATAGATCTGCACATGATGGAGGACGCGGCACGGGAGGGGCTGCACGAGCCGCCGCAGGTCGCTGCGGGTGTAGGCGCGCACGTGTGGCGCCAGGCGATCCCGCCAGCGATCGGGCAGGTATCCCACCAGGGGTGTGTTGCCGAAGTGGTAGCGGCCGCGCCAGTAGACGCCGTGAGTCTCAAAGGGGTAGAGGCGGTTGGGGGCGAACACGAACACGCGCCCACCCGGGCGGGTCACCCGTACTGCTTCGGCCAGGGCCCCGGCGTCGTCACGGAAGTGCTCAATGACTTCATGAAGCAGGACGGTACCGAAGGTCCCGCTCGGGAAGGGCAGTGTCTCGGCCTGAGATGCCGCCACCGCGCGACCTTCGGCGGCGGCCTCGGGCAGACTGACCCAGTCCAGGTCCACCCCGAAAGTGCTCATTCCTTCGCGGCGGAAGCGCTCCAGGTAGACGCCCACACCGCAGCCCACGTCGAGCATGGGCGCGGGGGGCTCGGCCCAGTGGGGACGCATGAGGTCGAAGCGGCGTTCTTGCCCGAACCCCCAGACGTAGCTGGGGCGCCCTAGGCGTGCGCCGCGGAGGTCGTCGTCGGAGTGGAGCGCGGGTGGGTTCTGAGCGGCGGCGGGGCGCGGGCTCACTATGCCTCTTCGGTGTCGGGTTCGGGATCAGGATCCAGTTCGGTCTCGCTGTCGGGCTCAGGCTCGCTGTCAGTCTCAAGCAGAACGCTGTGGCTGCCGTAGGGGCCATCCACTTCCTTGCTGACGACACCGCGGGCGATAAGTGTCTCCAGGATGCGGGCGGCTCGGGTATAGCCCACGCGCAGGTGTCGTTGGATCAGGGTGGTGGAAGCCCGCTGCTCCTGGACGATCGCCTCTAGGGCCTTGTCCAGCAGGTCGTCTTCGTCCTCCTCGTCGTCGGTGCTGGCGGACCAGAGCTTGGCCTGGACGAATTGATCGTCGCGGTCGAAGTCTACCCCCGATCTCTTCCAGTATGCCACCAAGCGTTCGATCTCCGTGTCGGACACCCAGCAGCCCTGGGCGCGGACGGGCCGGTGTGATGAAGGTGACATGTAGAGCAGGTCTCCCCGGCCCATGAGCTTCTCCGCTCCGGCGGAGTCGAGTATGACGCGGGAGTCGGTGTTCGACGAGACGTTGAAGGCGATGCGGGCGGGGAAGTTCGCCTTGATGAGTCCGGTCACGACGTCCACGGATGGGCGCTGGGTGGCGATGATGAGGTGGATGCCGGTGGCGCGAGACATCTGGGCCACACGTGCCAGAGCCGGCTCCACGTCGTACATGGCGTGCATCATCAGGTCGGCCAGCTCGTCCACGATGAGGACGATGACGGGCAGGGGGCGGTTGCCCTCGCGGCGCATGATATCGTTGTAGCTGCGCAGATCGCCGGCGCCGGCCTCGTGGAAGGCAGTGTAGCGGCGGTCCATCTCCCGCCCGGCCCACTTGATCGCTCCCACGGCATCGTCCGGCTCCGAGACCACGTCTCCGATGAGGTGGGGGATGCCCCTGTAGGCGGCCAGCTCGACCTTCTTCGGGTCGATGAGAACGAAGCGGAGCATGTCGGGGGTGTTGCGGCAGAGCAGGCAGGAGATGATGGCGTTGACGGCCACCGACTTACCCGACCCGGTGGCGCCCGCCATCAGGAGGTGCGGCATGCGCGAGAGCTCGGCCAGCAGGGGGCGCCCGGAAACGCCCCTCCCCAGGGCGAGCGTCAGGGGAGAAGTGTGGCGCTGGAACTCGGGACTGGCGAGGACGCCGCCAAGGGAGACGGTCTGCACCTGCCGGTTGGGCACCTCGACGCTGATCACGTCTCGGCCGGGCACGGGACCGGTGATGCGAACGCGCCGGGCGGCCAGCGCCAGGGCCAGATCGTTCTCCAGGCTCATAATCTTGCTGACGCGGACGCGAGTCCGACGAGCCTTACCGTCTGCCGACCGTCGCTCGTGGTATCCCGGCTGCACCCCGTAGGAAGTAATGGTGGGGCCGCGCTCCACTTGCACCACGTGGGCGGGGCTGGCCAGGGTGAAGAGCGTTTGCTCGATCAGGTCGGCGCGCTCGCGGATCTCCTCGTCGCTGATCTCAACCGCCGCTTCGGGCTCGAAGATGCCGGTGGGGTCGGGCAGCTCCCAGTCGGACTCGGAGGCCAGCACCGCCGGCTCACGGACGATCGGCGGGACGCCGGCGGGCGCCGGGCGGGAGCGACCGCGACGAGC
>JAAYAV010000211.1 GCA_012719195.1 Anaerolineae bacterium
GCGTTGAGGGCGTGGCCGGGCCCCTCGCCCAGGTCCACCGCCACGTAGCCGGTCCTGATGCCGGCTGCCTCCGCCTGGTTGTGCAGCATCTCAGCGAAGTCGCCGCAGACGAACTCGCCGTCGACGTATGCCTGAGCGTCGGTGTCATCGGCGGCCAGGAACTGCAGGAGAGTGTCCCAGTCGGGATTCTTAGCCCCGTCATTGTCCTGCAGCGTGATCATCTCCCCGTCTCCGCCACGGGTGGCCAGGACATCGAAGGCCTGGGTGAAGTAGACGGTATCGCCCTGGGTGGCGACGCCAAGCCCCGTCGCCCGCCCTTCCGGGAGCAAGAGCGCTTCACGCATGCGCTCTTCGCCCAGACAGTAGGCCAGTTGCTCGGAGGCCGTCTCGTCGTCCAACCGCGGTGTCCCCCCGTGGTAGGAGGTCCACCAGGAGTTGGTCACCAGGTAGCGCAGGTCGCTGGTCTCCAGCGCCGCATCGCTGAGGGCGCTGGCGGCGTACTGCCGGGCGAGGTCATCGAGCCACGGGTCCCGGGCCAGGGGCGGAAGGCCGTGCTCGGCCCGAACGCCGTTAGCCAGGGCCAGGAACTCCTCCGCGATGGTATCCGGAGTCGGTGCCTGAGGCGCGGTGGTGGCCGGCAGGGCCCGGGTGGGCGACGACGCGCGCACGGTGGGCACCGGCTCAGCCTGCGTCTCGCCCCCGCTGCGGGGCGTTGGCGAGGCCAGCCCGCACGCCATCAGCGCCAGCAGGACGGGAATCAGAACGAGGTAGCGAGCCCGCGTTGCCGACATCGATGCCGCCTTGAGTGGGAGTTGACTGCAGGATACTACGAGCGCGGGTGGAACACGAAGCGCCGCCTCAGCTCGGAGCGTCTCGGTTGGCGACGGGTCCGGACCGTCTTGCTCTCGCTGCCGCGCCGGACGTAGCCAGGCCGCCGTAGTCAGTCGCCCCTCGGGCTCCCTGCCGAAGCACCCGCTGCCTGCGGCTTGGGGGCAGCCAGTAGGCTTGGCATGAGCACCGGCAGAGCACCCGGTGGCAAGGGCGGCAGGAGTAATGTATTGTGGGGATGTCAGCAGTATCTGCGATTGGCTGTCCCCGTCTATCTCTTCCGGTGTATTCACGGGTGATGCTCCTTTGCTGGTGGCCCCAACCTGGTCCTGGGGACGCCCCATTGCCGCGCCTGGAAGAACCGCAGCATCACCTCGACCTGGCGGCAGAATGCGCGCGGCAGTCCGAAGGAGAGGATGCATTGGAGCAGCTTGCTATCGGTCTCCTCCACAAGATGCGAGGAAACTTCGCCATTCAGCAGCGGTACGTAGGCAGTGAGAACGTGGTCGACGAGACGGACGCCGAGGTCGATCACCATGAGGAGGCTTTGGTCGAGGCGGGTCACCGTGTGAGCCGCCTTCGCTGGGGAGCGGGCATCATCAATGATCTGCAGCGCGCCGAGGTGGATCTCGTCTTCAACGTTTCGAGTCTGGTAGAAGCCGCCATCCTGGAGGAGCTCCAGATTCCCTTCGTGGGCTCTGAGACCACAGCCATTACCGTCGCTACGGACAAAGGACTAGCCAAGAGGCTGTGGCAGCAGTCAGGCCTGCCGACCTCGCCCTTCCGGGTGCTTCGGGCGGAGGATGACTGCCAAGCCTTCCGCGAGAACCCGCCATTCCCCTATCCTCTCTTCATCAAGCCGGTTGCGGGCAGAGGCAGCGCCGGGATCGACGCCGCCTCAGTCATCGACGATTACGACCAGCTGGTGGAGGGAGTGCGGCGCCTGCTGGAGACGATCGGTCAGCCGGTCCTAGTGGAGAGATTCCTCGAGGGGCGTGAGATCACGCTGGGTGTCTTGGGCAATGAGTCAGCGAGAGTTCTGCCCCCTCTGGAGATCGAGTATCGCGCTGGAGACATCACCCTGGGGTATGAGAAGAAGAGGCTGGATGACGACACCTTTCTCTGTCCCGCCCCGCTGGATGCGGTGCAGACCGCCAGGATGCAGGACTTGGCGCTACGGGCCTACCACTCCCTCGGGATGAGTGACTTTGGCCGCATCGACACGATACTGACCCAAGAGGGACCTTACCTGCTGGAGGCCAACTCCTTCGCCGGCCTGATGTGTACGCCCGAGGAGCGACCGCACAGCTACATCGGCTTCATGGCGCGTGCAGAAGGGATGCAAGGCAAGGATCTCCTCGGCGAGATCGTGGCAGTCGCCCGGCGCAGGCACTCCCGCAAGACACACAGTGGACATGTACGCTCCTCGGCTTGAGATCGATCTGGCCAAGTTGACCGCCAACGCGCGCAGGACGTTGGCCCTGTACCGCGCCAGGGGCATCGGGGTCACGGCGGTTACCAAGGGCGTGTGTGGATCGCCCGGGATCGCCAGTGCACTGCTGGCCGGCGGCGTCAGGTCCCTAGGGGACGCCCACATCGCCAACATCCTGCGGATGCGCCGGAGTGGGATCGCCGCCGAGTTCATGCTTATCCGCTCTCCCATGCCCAGCGAGATCCGGCAAGTGGTACGCTTCGCCGATCTGAGCGTCAACACCGAACTCTCCGTGATCCGCCTGCTCTCCGATGAGGCCGTCCGCCAAGGCAAGACGCACCGCGTGATCCTGATGATAGAGCTCGGCGATCTGCGTGAGGGCATTCTTCCGCACGACGTCGAGTCAGTGGCGGCCGCGGTCCTGGCTCTGCCGGGCGTCGAGTTGGCAGGTGTAGGCACCAACCTCACTTGCCTAGGGAACA
>JAAYAV010000212.1 GCA_012719195.1 Anaerolineae bacterium
AAGTCCGCCACCGGGCGGCGACTCTCCAGCGAGAAGAGCGGGATGCCGCGGTCGCGCATGGCCGTAGCCATGTCGGGCCAGGGGGCGTAAACCCGCTCGGCCAGCAAGTCGGAGGACCGGTTCACGTCATCGTAGAGAATGGCCAGCCCCAGGTTGGACATGCCGATCTCATAGACATCCGGGAAAGCGAGGGCAATGCGCACGGATGCCCCCTCCCAGTCCTTGCGCCGGCAATTCCACTCAGCTCCGGTATAGCGGGCCGGCTTCTCCACTTTCGCCAGCATTTCGTCCAGCCACCCCTGGGAGGCAGTCTCGGCGACGCGTGCCGCTCCGCTAGTATCTGCTCGATCATTCAGGGACATTACTACTCCCTACGTGCTTGCATTGCCGTGCCAGACAAGGGGCGAGGACCTAGGCCCTCGCCCCACCAGACACACTCCATTATAGCACGCCTGTCGGGACGTGCGCCGAGCCCGGTTTGACCGCAGCTGCGACTGTCGGCTAGACTCGCCTGGCTCAGGGGGTGCTAGCCGCACTCCGCCAGGAGGCTACTATGGGCGAAGGATTACTTCCGGGTGTGCACTGGCTCGGGCACGCTACCTTCCGCATCGAAGTGGGCAACCGGGTGCTCTATATTGATCCTTGGGAAGTCAAGGACGACGCCCCGAAGGCGGATCTCATCCTGCTCACCCACGAGCACCACGACCACTGCTCGCCGGAAGACGTAGAGCGCATACGCAAGGCAGATACCTTCATCGTGGGTACGCAGGCCTGCCTTGACAAACTGGAGGTAGATGAGTCGCACTCCCTCGCCATCGAGGCGGGAGAGCAGGCCACCGTGCAGGGCATCGAGATTCAGGCCGTGCCCGCCTACAATACTGAGAGGAGCTTCCATCCTCGCTCGGCCGGGAACGTCGGCTATCTGATCCGTCTCGAGGATGGGTTGCTATACCACTCCGGGGACACCGACGCCATTCCGGAGATGGACGGCCTCACGGTGGACATCGCGCTCCTCCCCATAGGCGGCACCTACACGATGAACGTGCAAGAGGCGGTGGAGGTAGTGCGCCGCCTGAAGCCGCGAGTGGTGGTGCCCATGCACTACGGCCGCATCGTGGGAGAGCCGGACGATGGTCATCGCTTCGCCGAACTTGTCGACGAGGCCGAGGTGGCGATACTACCGGAAGAGGACTAGCCCTCTCCGTCGTCCAGCAGCCCCCGCACCCTCTTCGTGAGGCTGTCGAGCGTGAACGGCTTCCAGAGCAGCGGGAACCCCTTCAGGTCATCATCGTCGGACTCACCGACGTAGCCTGACATCAGCAGTACCGGCATGTCCGGGTAGCGCTCGCGCAGCGCCAGCGCCAGTTCCACGCCATTCATGCCCGGCATGAGCACGTCGCTAAGGAGCAGATCCGGCGGAGCCCCCCGACTCTCCACCAGGTCGAGGGCCTCGTCGCCGCGGCCGGCCGACCAGAGCGTGTAGCCTTGGGAGGCCAGCATCCGCTCGGTCAACTCCCGCACGCTCGGCTCATCCTCCGCCAGCAAGATCACCTCCCTGCCGGTGGCGTCGCAGTTGGAGGCCGCCGGGAGCGCGTCTTTGTCCCCCTGGCCGACAGCTCGAGAGGGCAGATAGACCTCGAAAACCGCCCCGCTATCCGGCTGGGAGTGGAACAGTATCGCGCCCTGATGGCTGCGCACGATGCTCTGCGCCACCGGCAGCCCCAGGCCCCTACCCCCGGCGGCGCCCTTGGTGGTGAAGAAGGGCTCGAACAGGTGGTCCCGCGCCTCTGAATCGATCCCCTGGCCCGAGTCCTGCACCCGCACCAGAACGACCGGTCGATCCTTCAGGCTCGGCTCCACCATGAGGGCCGCGTGCGGCGGCACGACCGCGCAGCACTCGATGCGAACGGTCCCCCCTTCCGCCATGGCCTCGATGGCATTGAGGGCCAAATGCAGGATCACCTGCCTGAGTTCGCCGGCATCCACCAACACGTCCGGCACCCCGGCGTCCACCTCCGTCACGATCTCAATGCCGGGCCCGGCAACTTCACGAAGCACCGGCACTAGATCCGCCGTGACCGCAGCGATGCTAGCCGGGCCATCGCCCGAGCGCTGCCGCCAGCCGAGGTAGAGCAACTGCCGGCTCACTCGCGCTCCCCGCTCCGCGGCCTCCTTCACCTCAACCAGGTCCTCGCGAGCGGCGTGGCCGTCGTTCAGGCTGAGCAGCGCCAGTTCCGTCGAGCCAATCACCGCCGTGAGCACATTATTGAAGATATGCGCCACGCCGCCGGCCAGCCGCCCCATCAGCTGAGCCTTCTGGGCCTCCATCAAGCGAGCCTGCATCTCACGTTCGCCCGTTATGTCGACCGCGAGACTGACCAGGCCGGAGGCTTGCCGCCTGCCGTCCAGAACCGGCGCCCTGAAGGTGCGGTAGGTCCGGCGCTCGCCTTCCGGCGTCTCCAGTTCCTCCTCGAACTGGAGCGACTCGCCGCTCTCCATCACTTGCCGGTCGTGGTGAGCATACTGCCGCGCCAGGTCCTCGGGATAGATCTCCAAGTCGGTCTTCCCGATCAGCTCTTCCGGGTCCCTACCAGCCAGGCGCGCCAACTCCGAGTTCACCATGGACAGCCGCAGGCCGGCGTCCTTGATTGCAGCTGCCGCCGGGAGAGCGTCGAGGAAAGCCCGCAACTGCCCTGCCAGTTCCAGCGCCTCCGCCTCCGCCTGCCTCTGTGCCTCCAGAGCCCGCGTCACAGCATCAACAGCCGTCTGCGGCTCTCGGAAGCGCATCGTCGGTGGACTCCACTCACCGGTGCTGACGTACGCCTCGAGCGACTCCACGATGTCCTTCACCGGCTGCATCGCCTGGAAGTACGTGGCGCTGAAGCTGAGGGCCTGAACTCCGGCGATGAGGAGCACGCTCGCGCCCAGGATCGCGCCAAACGCGCGCAGCAGGAGCGAGGCGGAGTCAGTGTCTACCGTGAATGTAGCTACCACCGCGTCACCCACCAGTCCGGGCACGACGGCGCTTCCCTCCAGCGCCCCGCTCAGGACCCCGGCCAGAGTGGGCGGTTCGGGAGGCGGCACATCCTCCGCGGGGCGCAGGGCAAAGCTGAGAACGCCGGCCCTGTCCGTCGCCCACTGAGAGAGCCCGGGCCCGTCGTCCTCGCAGACGACGACCCAGCCGCCCTCGGTCTCGCGCGGGGCGGCGCCTATCGCCCACAGCCCTTCACCTTGGTTAAGCATGCACCAGGCGGGAGCCCCGTCGGCGGCACCGCTAGCGAGCCATTCCCGAACCAAGCCCTCGAGAGCGGCGGGCCATTCCGCCGGCCAGCCTGCCAGCGGGGCGTCCTCGCTCTTGCCGGTTGTCAGCACCGCTGCCGGAGCCCCGCGGGAATCGGTAGACTCGGCGTCCTCGGGGAGGGTGGCTGCCAGGGCGCCCGCTAACTCGGCTCGCGCCGCGCCCCTGCTCTCGATGTGGGCGGCGAGTACGCGGCCGGGCGTCTCCAGCAGGGAGCCGGAAAGGGCCGACAGCACCCGGGGCGCCGCCAGCACCAACAACACCGCCACAGCCAGCTGGATGGCGACGACCAACCCGAGCCGCATCACCACGCGCGGCATTATGGAGGGGAGACCGGACTCCGTTTTCAACCCCCGCCCTCTACCGATCGCTCCACTAAACGATGATCGGCAGCGATAGTGGTTCTGCCTCGTGTATCGGCCGCAGAAGGTCCCGCTCCCACCGAACGGCCGTAAAGGCCGAGTAAAAAGGCCGCAGCCAGAGCCTCTGTACCATCATGCAGTCTAGGCAATCGGCCGCGGGCGTCAAGAGCGACCTTGCCGCGCCGGGGGGGCATCGACTAACATCGATAGTGCCCGATGTCGATACTCAGGAAGGAGAATGATGGGCATTTCGCTCAGCTGGCCCAGCGGTCTCGAGTGGCTAGCCGTGATACCGCTTCTGAGTGTGCTCGTGTTCGTTCACGAACTCGGCCACTTCCTCGCCGCCATCCTCGTGAAGGTGCGGGTCGAGGAGTTCGGCTTCGGCTATCCGCCACGCGCACTTGTTCTGTTCGAGCGGAATGGCGTGAAGTTCACTCTGAACTGGCTGCCCTTCGGTGGCTTCGTGCGCATGGCGGGTGAGGAACAGGGGTCCGAGGACCCGGGCAGCCTGGCGTCCAAAGCGCCCTGGCAGCGGTTCATCGTCTTCGCCGCCGGCTCGACCATGAACGTGTTGCTGGCCATCCTCATCTACACCGTCGTGTTCGCCGGCGGCACGCCGGAGTACACCGGCAGGATGGTGGTCGGTGACGTCGCACCCGGTTCGCCCGCAGCCGCAGCCGGCCTGCAGCCGAATGACATCCTCGTCCGGATCGGGGAGCAAGAGACCGACTCTTTTGACAGCGTTTCGTCGGCCACCAATGCCGTCCTGGGCCGCGAGACCACCGTCATCGTGGAGCGTGACGGGGCTGAAGTGGCAGTCCAGCTGGTGCCTCGCTCGCCCGAGGAACGACCGGCAGGACAAGGCGCCCTCGGCATCACCATCACCCTCGACGAACCGGTCGGCGTCCGGCACCACAGCGTGAGTCTCCCAACCGCCTTCTCGCTAGGATTGCAGCGGGTAGCCTTCCTGTTCACGGCGATGGCAGAAGGGCTAGGACGATTGATTCTCAGCCCCGTCCTTCCCTCAGTGGAGGCACCCGAGGGCGGGGTGAGCGGGCCGGTGGGAATCGCCCGGCTCGCGGGAGAGGCCGCCCAAATGGGATGGGTCACCTTCCTGGACCTGGGTGCCTTCCTCAGCCTCAACTTCGCCCTCATCAACGCCCTGCCGCTCCCCGCGCTGGACGGCGGTCACATCGTCTTCGTGATCCTGGAGTGGCTCCGACGGGGGAAGAAGGTTCCGCCCCAGAAGGAAGCCCTGGTCCACCTGGCCGGCATGATGCTGCTGATCGGCCTGATGGTGGTGGTCTCCTACCTAGACGTGGTCCGCTGGATACAAGGCGGATCCGCCATCCCGGGCGGCTAGGCCGCTCCTGCCATCGCTCCCCGCCGCTTGTCGAGCCGGCCGCCTGTGCTAGAATCGCCCCCACGACTGGACGGGGCATAGGAGAGGGCAATGCAGAAGGTCAAGCTTGGATTCGTGCCGGCGCACCGCGTGCCATTCGATGAGCAGTGGGCCATCGACATGCGGGCTCGCTGCCTCAAGGCCATGGCCGCCATTCCCGATGTGGAGTTCGTCGTCCCGGACGAGACCCTCACTCAGGGAGGGGTAGTCCGGAACGACACCGATGCCGATAAGGTCACCGAGTTGTTCCGCCGCGAAGGCGTTCAGGGCATTGTCATCGGCGCGATGACTTTCGGCGATGAAGTTGCCGCCGTGGCCGTGGCGCAGAACCTGCCTGGGTTGCCGGTGCTCCTCTTCGGCACCAAGGAGGGAGACTTCCTGCCCGGAGGCGGCCGCCGCTCAGACGCGTTCTGTGGTACGCTTTCCATCTCCTCCGGTCTCTATCGCCGGCGCATCCCCTTCGCCTTCGCAGGAATCCTATTCCCGGAGGAGCCCCTCTTCGCCGAGGAGCTGAACCGTTTCGCCGCTACCTGCAGTACCGTCACCAACTTCCTGGGAGCCCGCGTCGCCCTGGTGGGGCCGCGGCCGGAGCGGTTTGAAACCTGCGCCTGCGACGAGGTGGCGCTCATCGAGAGCTTCCGCCAGCGCGTGGTTCCGGTAGCGTTGCCGGCCATCTTCCATGCTGCCCGCGCCCTGCCGGACAACGACGCCGCCGTACAGGCCATCGCTCGGAGCATCCGGGGCGACGTGGACACCAGCGAGGTGGCAGAGACGTCGGTGCTCCGCTTGGCCAAGCTGGAGCGTGCCCTGCTCAACTTCGCCCAGGCCAAGGGCGTCACCGCCATGGGCCTGCAGTGCTGGGACGTAATCCAGGCGGACTACGGCGTCACCCCGTGCCTGGCCATGGGCCGGCTCACCGAGCAGGGCATCATGACCGCCTGCGAAGTGGACATCTACGGCGCTCTCACCATGCTGGCGCAGTACGAGGCGTCCCGCCGGACCACCGTCCCCCACTTCATCGACTGGACCATCCAGCACCAGGAGCTGGAAAACGTCTTCTTCGCCTGGCACTGCGGCAACGCTCCCACCTGCCTAAGCGCTCCCGGCTGCAGCGTCCGCCTGCGCGAGCACAGCATTCTCAGCGGGGACTTCACCGGCACCGCTGCCGAGGGCACGGCCGAGTTCCAGGTCCGCGGCGGCACCGTCACGCTAAGCCGGCTGGTGGAATACGACAACCAGTTCAAGATGCTCATCACCAAGGGCGAGGTTTTGCCCGACGATCGCGATCTCCGCGGCTCGTGGTCGTGGGTGCGCGTGGACGATCTGGAGCTCCTCTACCGCACCCTGGTGACCGAGGGCTTCACCCACCACGCCAGCATGATCCACGGCGACTACACCGCCGAGCTGGCGCAGTTCTGCCAGTTCGTGGGTATCGAAGTAGTGATGGTATGATCTGAGCGCCGGCCCAATGCCGCGCGAGACTGTGACCTCCAGGGGCGGGTGCACATACCCGCCCCTCTCGTCGCGACGCGCAGGCCGGGTCAGCCCCAGTGGATGGTTAGATGTCAGCAGTAACCGGAGGCGGCCTCGCTAAGTACTACGGGGCCCAGGACATATTCCGCGCCGTCTCCTTCGCCCTCGCCGGGAGCGAGAAGGTCGGCCTCATCGGGCCCAACGGGGTGGGCAAGACCACCCTTCTGCGCATTATCGCCGGGCTGGAGACTCCCACCGAGGGCTCGGTGCACCGCGCCGCCGGCCTCACCGTCGGCTACCTGCCCCAGGACGCCCGCATTGAAGGCGAGTGCACTCTCTGGGAGGCGGCCCTCGCTGCCCTCCAGTCCGTTCGCGCGCAGGAACGCCGGCTCCGCCAGCTTGAGGCCGCCATCGCTCACAGCGATGACCCGGCCGTCTGGAAGCAGTACGAGGAAAGCGAGCACCGCTTCCAGGCCGCGGGCGGATACGACTACGAGTGGCGCGCTCGCCAGACACTGGAAGGGCTGGGCCTGACCGGCAGCCTGGACATGTCCGTCAGTCGCCTCAGCGGCGGCCAGCATACCCGCGCCCGCTTAGCACAGCTTCTCCTGCAGCAGCCAGACGTGCTCCTCCTTGACGAGCCCACCAACCACCTCGACCTCCAGGCGCTCACCTGGCTGGAGTCGTTCCTGCGCGACTGGGAGGGCTCGCTCATCGCCGTATCCCACGACCGCTACTTTCTGGACGCAGTAGTGAACACCATCTGGGAGCTGACACCGGAGGGGATAGAGCGCTACCGGGGCAACTACAGCGCCCACGAGGCCCAAAAGGCGGAACGGCTCGAGCGCCAGCGCCGCGAGTACGAGCGTCAGCAGGAGCACATCCGCAACACCGAGGCCTTCATCCGCCGCTATAAGGCCGGCCAGCGCTACCGCGAGGCCCGCGGCCGACAGACGAGGCTGAATCGCCTGGAGCGGATCGAACGCCCCGATCAGGCGCAGACCATGAACGTGCGACTCAAGGCGACGGCACGCGGGGCCTGGGTGGTGGTAGAAGCGCACGACTTGGCGATCGGCTATGAGACCGACCGGCCGCTCTTTCGGGCCGACGACTTGGTCCTGCTTCGGGGCGAGAGGGCCGCTCTCATTGGCCCCAACGGGTCCGGCAAGACCACCTTCCTCCGCGTGCTTCTGGGACAGATGGCTCCGCTCGCGGGCCGGCTGATGCTGGGCCACAACGTGATTCCGGGCTACCTCTCTCAGGCCCAGGACGAGCTCCATCCGGGCCGCTCGTTGGCGGAAGAGGTGCAATCGGTCAGCAGCTTGACGCTGGCCGAAGTGCGCGACCACCTCGCTCGCTTCCTCTTCACCGGCGACGACCCCTTCAAGATGGTGGACGACCTGAGCGGCGGCGAGCGCAGTCGTCTCGCTCTCGCCAAGCTCACCCTGCAGGGAGCCAACTTCCTTATGCTGGACGAGCCGACCAACCAGCTGGACATGCTCTCGCGGGACGTGCTGGAGTCGGTCCTCAGCGAATACGACGGTACCGCTCTCTTCGTCTCCCACGACCGCTACTTCATCGACGCCCTCGCCACTCACGTCTGGGCCATCGAAGACGGTCGGCTGAACGTGTACCACGGCCACTACAGCGACTACGCCGCCGCCCGGGCCGCTGCCATCGCCGACCAGCGCCAGGAACGGGAGGCCAACGAGCGACCTCTCTCGCCTAGGTCCACCCCCGAGGCGCGCGCCGCCCAGCGGGCGGAGAAGCGTCGGCAGGAGCGACTGCTGGAAGTGGAGGCCGAGATCGAGCGCCTCGAGGCTGAGATAGCTGACCTGGAGGAGGGCCTGGCGAAGGCCGCTCAGGAGACCGACCTGGAGGCCTTGCGCAGCCTGGGGCTGGAGCACGCGGTACTGACCGAGTCTCTGGAAGCCGCTTACCGGGAGTGGGAGGAGGTGGCCTAGTGCGCGTCATCGGCCTTACCGGCAACATCGCCACCGGCAAGTCCCTGGTCGCGACACGACTTGCGGCTCTCGGCGCCGACCACACTGATGCCGACCGTCTGGCACACCAAGCCATGGAGCCCGGCGAGCCGGCCTGGGAGGGCGTACGGCGCCGGTTTGGCGACTCAGTGCTCCATTCGGACGGCACGGTGGATCGTCCGGCTCTGGCGCGCGTCGTCTTCGCGGACCCGGTCGCCCTCGCGGACCTGGAGAGTATCGTGCACCCGCAGGTCCTGGCGCAGGTCGACCGCCTGCTGGAGAGCTCATCGGCGGACACCATCGTGATCGAGGCCATCAAGCTCATCGAGTCCGGCTTGCTGGCCCGCTGCCAGTCCCTCTGGGTTACCACCTGCCGGGCCGAACTCCAGTTGGAGCGGCTACGTCGCGACCGAGGGCTGACCACGGCCGACGCGGTGCGACGCATGAACGGCCAGCCCGACGCCGCCGCCAAGGTGGCTCGTGCCGACGTCCTGCTGGTCAACGAAGGCTCTCGTGAGGACCTCCTGGCAGTCGTCGACAAAGAGTGGCGTTGCCTGACCGCCGGTGCTGCACCCCAGTCCACCAGCACCGTCACGGTTAGCGAGCAGCCAGGGCGGGTTCTGATTGCCGCCGAGGGGGAGCACACGGCTGCCGCCACGCCGTTACCGGGGTGCGACCGGCGCCTCGACTGCGCCTCACCGGCCCGCCTGCCTCGCCTCCTGCGCCCCCTAATCGCCGCCGTGGAGTCGCACGAGAGGAGCCCGCACTTGCACGTTCCCCGACAGACCGGGTACCTTCAGTTCATGCGCGGAGTGGGCTTTCAGGAGGTGAGCGACCGTGTCAGAGAGTCCGGTTACGCCGTCTTCCGGCGTTGACGTCGAGGAGCCTCAGGTGACCGCCTCCGGACTGCGGGGGTTCGCGGGCCGGCACCCTCAGTTGGTGGCCTGGGCCGTGCTCGCCGTGGTCATGGTGGCCATGGTGCTCTGGTCGGCCCGAGAGGTGGGGCTGCTCCCGGGGCAGATGGCCGCCGTGGTGATCGCCACCGTGCTGCTGGCTGGGCTATGCGTCTGGATCATCGGCTGGGATTGACGGGCACAGGTCTCCCGGCAACTCACCACCGTTAAGCAGCAACCGTCCCAACGGGGCCAGGTAACACTCTCCCTCCACACTGCAGCGCACCTGCACGCGCACGAAGTCCTGCACCGTCGCCTCGCCCACCGTCCTGGGCTCCGATATGGGCGGGCCGAACACGCCCACCCCGCCGTTGCGCTCCACGAATCGCCGCATGTCACTTCGGAGGCTGTGCCCCGTCTCCCGATAGTAGCGTGCGTCCGGATCCAGGCTTGAGGGCACCGAGCGGTAATGCAGGGGCGGCTGGCGGCCGCACAGCTCTTCGCCCAGATAGGCGAGCCCAACGGCGTACGACTGCGGGTACTCGGCCACGTACTCGAGCCGGCCGGCTTCGAAGTACTGCACCTCGCGGCCCTGATGGAGGCTCGGTGGGGAGATGGGGTCGCCAATCAGCGGCCCGTGGCGAGTGTAGAAGGCGACGAAGCGCTCACCCACACAGATGCCCGCCTCCGTGCACACCGGCGAAGCCTGAGCCGCTGGGGCCGGCGCGCTCTTCCCTTCTCCAGTACAGGCCACTAAGGCCCACACCAGCAGAAGGGCCACTATCCGTAGAGTCCCGCCGCTCTGGCCCATTACTTGCAGCCTCTGCCTCCGTAGACGTCCACTAGACCGCCCGTACCTTGTCGCGCTAGTTCGGCCGCCATACCCCATGCGTTAGAGGCAGGCAGTTGCGTTTCCGCTCCTTCGTCATCATCCTGGCCACCCTGGCGCTCTCGGCGTGCAGCAAGACCTCGCCGACTGCCTCGCTGGAGCCGTTCTCCGCCGCACTGACCAGACTCCCCGACGCGTCGCTCCAGCAGTTGGCGACGGTTCCACGCTATCACCTGTCGCTCGCGCTGAACCCCCAGAGCCGGTCGCTCACCGGCCGCGCCACCGTACACTACACGAACGGCGCCCCCGGCGAGCTGCGCGAGCTCTACTTCCGCCTCTACCCCAACATGCGCATGTACGGCGGCGCACTTGCCACCACGCGGGCAATCGTCGATGGGCGGGAAGTGCCCTTCGTTGAAATGGCCAAAGGCACCGATCTCAAGGTACCGCTGCCTCGAACCCTGCCACCGGGGGAAGCGGTTTCCATCGTCATCGACTACACGCTGTCCTACCCGGTGTCGACCGGCGACTACGACTTCTTTGGCGAGCGCGAAGGGGTGGTGATCCTGTCGGAGTGCTATCCCGTCCTCGCGCCGCTCATCGACGGGGAATGGCGTCTTGACGCCTCTCCCGGCTACGGCGACGCCGCCTACGCTGACCTGTCCCTCTATCGCCTGGAGATCACCGCCCCGGCGGCGTTCACCGTGATCGCGCCCGGCACCCTCACCGACTGGCGCTCCAGCAACGACGGAGTGGTCAGCACCTTCGTGACCGGGCCTACCCGAACGGTTGGCATCGTCGCCGGTTCAGGCTACCAGGCCCAGGAATCACGCACCGGATCCGTGTTCCTGACCGGCTACTCAGACCCCGCCGATGCCTCGAGCATGAGCGCCGCTCTCGGCCACGCTGCCGCCATGTTGGCCTTCGCAACCGAGAGCTTCGGCCCCTACCTCTCCAGCACCCTCACCCTAGTGCAGGTTCCCCTGGCCCGGTCCGACCTCCACCTGGGCGGCCTGGTCCTGATCAACCAGCCCTACTTCGATGAGCGACGCCAGGAAGCGGGCAGCGCTGTCGCTCTCGCCGTCAGCCGCGAGTGGTGGGGGGTGCAAGTGGCCTTCGACCCTCTGCGCGACCCCTGGCTCGACGAGAGCCTTTCCGCCTACACCACCTATATGTACCTGCGGGCCGGCGCCGGCGAGATGGGCACCGCCGACATCGTGGCTACCTGGGAGGACGACTATCAAACCGCGGCCGCGACCGGGCAGACCAGCCCCTTACGCCAACCCCTGTCGGCCTACGGGAACTCGGCGCGCTACGAGCTGCTCGTCCATTCGCAGGGTCCCCTATTCTGGCGCGACCTCGAGCACCTGCTGGGCGAGGCCGGCCTCAAAGCCATCCTGCGCGATCTGCAGCAGTCGGCCGGCGGTGGGCACTGCGACAGCGCCGACCTGGTGCAGACCATCGCCCGTCTGGTGGGCGAGCCGGGGCTGAAGGTGGCCGAGTCCTGGGGGCTGAGCCCCCCCTAGTTCGAGGTAAGCAGGCTCCACTTGCCGAACAGGCGCCTCAGTCCCGCATAGTCCTCGACGACCGCGTCGGCCAGTCCATCGTCGCGGAGGCCGCTTACGCCGGTGATGAGCACCGCCCTCATGCCCATCGCTTTGGCCCCGCAGATGTCCGTGAAGGGCAGGTCGCCGACGTGGATGGCCTGGTCGGGCGCGACACCCATGGCACTCAGCGCCGCCTCATAGGGACGACGCGCCGGCTTCACCGTACCCACCTCGTCCGAGAACGCCAGGCCCTGGAAGCAGTGCAGCACGTCGTCGGCGGCCAGTATCTTCCGCATGACCCGACCCACGGTCAGCCCGGTGTCGGAGATGAGCCCGAGCCGTACTCCGGCCGCATGAAGTTCGTGGAGCAGATCGCGGGCCCCCGCCACCATCGCCGGCGGCTGCCCCAGCATCGCTTCCTCCAGGGCCGCCAGCAGCGCAGCTCTGTCTGCCACGGGCAGCCCGAGGCCGAGGTCGGCCAGGATACCGTCGAGCCAGGCGGCAGTGGTATAGACTCTCCCCGCTCGCCACTCGCGGTCAAAGGCGGCTGCCGCGTCCGAGTAGGCCGCCGCCACCGCCTCCTCGCTCACCTCACGGCCGATG
>JAAYAV010000213.1 GCA_012719195.1 Anaerolineae bacterium
GAACCTAGGTTCATGGCAAAGTGCCTCCGTGCGCGGTCTCTGACGAAGGCCGAGTATAGCACACCCGATCCGGCCGCGAAACCGGATCGCGACCGCTCGAGTTTCAGTCGCCTTGACAGGGGGCGTCCGTCTGCCTATACTGGGGGCATAACCTTCGGGGCAGGGTAAGGTGGATCAGCCACCGAATCCCGACCGGCGGTAGGGCGCGCAAGCGCCGAGCCCGCGAGCACATGCTGATCTGGTGCGGTTCCGGCAGGGGCCAATTCCAGAGCCGACGGTACAGTCCGGATGAAAGAAGGTTGGGTTCGGCGCTGTTGGAGTGGCGCTCGGCCCATGCGGCCCCGCTGGTTGGCGGGGCCTTATCTGTTAAGGGGAGTTGAGCAGCTTGGGCTGGAGTCGTAACGCCAAGACAGCCTCACAGGTCTCGGCGTCGGTGGTGGTCGCCGTGGGTCTCGTTGCCGCCTGGGAGGCGGTGGTAAGGCTCGGTGGTTACCCCACCTACATCATCCCGCGCCCGACTGAGGTGGCCGCCAAGGCCTTGCAGGTGGTGCGGAACGGCACCCTCTGGCAGCACACTCTGGTGACGGCCCAGGAGGTACTCCTGGGGCTGGCCATCGGGGTGTCCCTCGCCTTGGTGGTGGGATATCTGTTGAGCACGTCGCAGTGGTTCGAGCGGGTGCTCAGCCCCTACATCGTGGCGGCGCAGTCGGTCCCTACGGTGGCGCTGGCGCCGTTGCTGGTGATCTGGTTCGGCTTCGGCATGTCAAGCAAGGTGGCCGTCTGCGCTATGGTCGTGTTCTTCCCCATGATGGTCTCCACCCTGGTGGGGTTCAGTTCCGTGCCGGAGGACCTTCGCGATCTGATGGTGGTGATGCGCGCCAACCGCTGGCAGGTACTGACGAAGCTGCAGGTGCCGGCGGCTCTGCCGGTGCTTCTGGGTGGACTTCGGCTGGCGGTGACCTTGGCGGTGGTGGGCGCGGTTGTAGGCGAGTTCGTGGGCGCCGATCGCGGACTCGGCTTTCTGGTGAACATGGGTAAGGGCATCTTCGACACGCCGCTCATGTTCGTGGCTCTCTTGGCCCTGATGCTCATGGCCATGGCGCTGTACGTCGGCGTGCTGTGGCTGGAGCACAAGCTACTCAAGTGGAGGTACTGACGTCATGCGAGCACTCAAGAGGCTGATCATCCTGCTAGCCATCGCCACGGTAGTGGTGGGCTGTACCGGGGCCACCGCGGCTCCACCAGCCGCCACCGAACGCGTGAAGATCGCGATGGGGTTCATCCCCAACGTCCAGTTCACGCCCATGTATGTGGCGCTGGAGCAGGGCTTCTTCGCTGAGGAAGGACTGGAACTGGAGCTTGACTACGGCATGGAGGCCGACATTCTGGGCCTTCTGGGCGCCGGCCAGCTGCAGTTCGCCATTGGCAGCGGTGACCAGGTCGTGCTGGCGCGGGCCGCCGGCCTGCCGGTGGTGTATGTGTATGACTGGTACAATCGCTTCCCCGTCTCTGTGGTCTCGCTGGCTGCTTCCGGGATAGAGTCCGTGGAGGACCTCAAGGGCAAGACGGTGGGGGTCTCGCATCTCGCGGGTGCATCGTACATCGGTTGGCGGGCGCTGGCCGAGGCCGGTGGGCTCCAGGACGGCGACGTGACTTTGCAGGCCATAGGCTACACCCAGGTGGCGGCACTTACCTCGGGACAGGTGGACGCGGCCGTGTGCTATTACATGAACGAGCCAGTTCAGCTGCAGACGGCGGGCGAGGCGGTCAGCCAGATCCTCGTGAACGACATCACTCCGCTCCCGTCCAACGGCATCATCACCAATGAGGCCACCATTTCCGGCAAGCCGGATCTCATTCGCAGACTGCTGCGCGCCTTTGATCGCGGTCTGCGCTACACGCTGGACAACCCCGACGAGGCCTTCGCCATCGCCGAGAAGGCTGTTCCCGAGATCGAAGGAGCGCGCGAGGTGCAGCGAGCGGTGTTTGAGGCGTGCCTGGAGCTGTGGGACACGGACGAGCTCGGTGTGTCCTCGGATGAGGCGTGGTCATCGGCAGCCGAGTTCATGCTGCGCGATGGACTGGTGGATGTTGCCGTGGACCCCGCTAGCGCCTTCACCAACGAGTTCCTGTCGGAGGACTAGCGCTTGCGATCGCCCGCTCTGCGGCTATCTGAAGTTACCTATACGTACAGCCCGGGACTGCGGCCCCTTGAGGCGTTGTCCCGGGTTGACCTAGAGGTCTACCGGGGCGAGTTCGTCACGCTCGTAGGACCGTCGGGGTGCGGCAAGACCACTCTGCTGCGACTGGTGGCCGGCTTGGCGCACCCGACTGCCGGCGAGATAGAGATCCTCGCGGGCGACGGTGGCGGGGTGGGTTTCGTCTTCCAAGGCGGCGCGCTGATGCCCTGGCGCACGGTGTGTGCGAACATCGAGCTTCCTCTCGAACTGGCGGGAGTGGCGAGCCAGCGGCGCCGCGCGCGGGCCCGAGAGATGATGGAGTTGGTAGGGCTGGCCGGGTTCGAGGACTCCTATCCGCGCCAGCTCTCGGGCGGTATGAGACAGAGGGTGGCGCTGGCACGAGCCCTGGCGGATGACCCGGCCCTACTGCTCCTGGACGAGCCGTTCGCATCGCTGGATGCGTTCTCTCGCGAGCGCATGAACGAGGAACTGCAGCGCATCTGGCTGGCCAACTCCAAGACGGTGGTGATGGTCACTCACGACATCCAGGAAGCGGTGTACCTATCGGACCGCGTGGTGGTGATGTCTCAGCGGCCGGGCCGCGTCAAGGGTGTCTTCACGGTGCCCTTCGAGCATCCGCGGCCCGCCGACATTCGCTACGATCGGGAGTTCGCTGCCCTGGCCCAGCACATCCGGCAGGCAGCCGACAGCCACTCCTCCGAGGAAGAGCAGGAGAGCATCTCGGTAGTGGCCGAGTTCTTCTAGGGCCCGGCTCGCCCGCCTAGACGAAGCGGCCCACGCCGCTGCGCACCGCCATGGCCGCCACGCCGACCACCGCCCCCGCCAGCCCGGCGGCATAACCGGCGGCCACGCCGACAGTCCTCAGTTCTCTCTGTCGGAAGAGGCTCAGGTACTGCCGAGTGGTCCAGTACTTCCCCGACGGCGCCGTCTGCCGAGAGTGCAAGGCGGCGCGCAACTCCTCAGCGGTGGTGCCCGGAAACTCGGTGACTCCCAGCCCCACGGTGTCGGCGCTGTGGGCGTCGCTCCCGGCGACACGACCGGTACCCGCCCGAGCCGCCAGCCTGACCGCTTGCCGGTTGGGCAAGGACACCGGCAGACAAGCGTTGAAGACCTCCATGGCGTCGTAGGGCAGTTCTAGGACCTGCTCCTCGGTAAGGATGTGGCGCCAGGGGTTGAGTACCCCGAAACAGATCGGGTCATAGGGGTGGGCGGCGACGGCGACGCCGCCCTGCTCGTGGACTGCGGCGATGGACTCAGCCAGCGTCAGTCCTGCCGGGACCAGCCGCTTCAGGAAGAGCCCCAACAGGTGTCCCTCGCGGGTGGTGATCTCCGCTCCCACAATTGTCTCGATTCTGTAGGCGGACCCGAGAACGGTGGCCTCTAGTGCTCCCTCGATCGTGTCATGGTCGGTAATGGCGATCGCGTCCAGTCCGGCATCAACAGCGGCTTCCAGCACTTCGGGAACGCTCGATACGCCGTCACTGTACGTAGTGTGTACGTGCAAGTCGGCTCTGCCCGTCATTGTTCTCCTGTGTCGGTCGGATGGCAACAAGGAAGGGCCCCGGCGCGAGGCCCTTTCCTCAAACAATCCTATGATAACCGTTCTCACTCACCCGAACAAGAACGGTGATCGGTGCGGCCCGGATGTGCCTACCCTTTGATCCCCGTCAGCGTGATGCCCTGAATGAAGGTGCGCTGAGTGAAGAAGAACAGGATGACGATGGGTACCACGGTGATGGTGGTGCCCGCCATCAGTAGCTCCCAGTTGGCGCCGAACCGGTTGAGGAAGCCCCGGAGCCCGAGAGAGATGGTGTACTGATCCTCGCGGCTGAGGTAGATCAGCGGCCCGAGGAAGTCCTGCCAGTTGGCCAGGAACGTGAAGAGCGCCACGGTGGCCATCGCCGGGCGTGTAAGGGGTAGCATCACCCGGACAAAGACGCGCAACTCGCTCGCCCCATCCATCTTCGCGGCTTCCGACAGCTCCAACGGGATGGTCATGTAGAACTGCCGCAGAAGGAAGATGTAGAAGGCCGCACCGGTGAACGCCGGCCACGTCAGTGGGCGGAACGTACCCAACCACCCCAGCCACTTGAAGATGAGGAAGGTCGGGATCAGCGTCACCTGGGAGGGAATCATGATGGTGGCGATGAGTACCATGAAGAGGAACTCCCGCCCTGGCCAGCGAATGCGGCTGAAGCCGTAGGCGGTCAGCGTGCAGGAGACTATCGTCGCGACCACGTTAAAGAAGCAGATGTAAAGAGTGTTCTTGAAGTAGGTCGCAAACGGCAAGTACTCCCATGCTCGCGGGTAGTTCTCCCACACGAAGCGGCTCGGTATCCACTTGGGGGGAAGCAGGAAGAGCTCCTCGTTCGGCTTCACCGAGGTGCTTACCAGCCAGTAGAAGGGCAGGAAGAAGGCCATTCCGAGCCCGATGAGAACCAGGTGCGTGACGACGGTGCCCACGCGCGACTGGGCCCTCTTGCCGGAGAAGACCTCGCGAAGAGAGCGACGACCGGTGGTCCCGCCGGTCCGGTCCCGGCTAATTGGAGGAGCCGCCATAGTACACCCACCTTCCCGAGGATCTGAACACAACTAGCGTGAGGCTGACTACGATGACGAAGAGGATCCAGGCCATCGCGGAGGCGTAACCCATCTTGAAGTAGATGAAGGCATTGCGGTACAGGTACAGCATGTAGAACAGCGTCGAGTCGAGCGGGCCACCGTTGGTCATGATGAAGGCCTGGGTGAAGTAGCTGAAGACGCCGATAAGTGACATCACCAGGTTGAAGAAGATGGTGGGAGTCAGCATGGGGAGTGTCACGTTAAGGGTCTTCCGCCAGGCGCTGGCCCCGTCGAGATCTGCCGCCTCATAGAGGTGTTCGGGAATATCCTGCAGGCCGGCCAGGTAGATCACCATCGAGCCGCCGATGCCCCAGAGGCTCATGAGGATCAGCGATGGCTTGGACCAATCCGGGCTGGTAAGCCAAGGTACCCCCGGAAGTCCGATGCCCTTCAGGATGCTGTTGAAGAGGCCGTAGTTGGGGTTCAGGAGCCAGATCCACAGCACCGACATGGCCACTGTAGGCACCACGTTGGGAAGGTAGAAGACGGTGCGGTAGAACGACATGCCGCCGACCTTGCGGTTGAGAAGCAACGCCAAGAGAACGCTGCCGATAATGCCCAGCGGCAGAGCGATGGCAGCGTAGTAGAGCGTGTTGTAGAGGGCCGTCGGGAAGAGTGTGTCGGTGGTGAACAGGGTGATGTAGTTCTCCAGGCCCACCCACCGGGGCGGCCGCAGCACGCTGTACTCGGTGAAGCTGAAGTAGACCGAGGCGATGATGGGGTAGATGGTGAAAATGAGCAGGCCGACCAGCCAGGGCGAGATGAAGAGCAGCCCATTGCGAAGGTCCCGCCTGACGCTCGGGCGCATCCGAACCATGAAGGGTAGCCTCCTAGGGGAGGGTCAGGTTAGTAGAGCGTTGGGGGCTGCCTACTCGGCAGCCCCCCAGTAGTCCCGAACGGGAGTGCTAGCTCTTCAGGGCCGAGTCCAGCTCCTCCTGGGTCACGCGGGCCGCCTCGTCGAGGGCCTCCTGAGCAGTCATCTCGCCACGAGTGGCGAAGTCCTGCGCCCGGTTCACCTCGTCGTAGTAGCGGGAAGCAACGGGCATCACCGGCCAGAACTTCTCGCCGGCCGCGCCCGTGTCGGTGAAGACGCTGAACTGCGGGGTCATACGGTTCTCGGGGCCGAGCCACTCTTGGACGCCCTTGACGTACTCGTCCATCTGGTCGAGCACGCAGTTGCCGTTGATGGTCTTGACGCCGAGGTCGGCCGCATTGTCATAGAAACCGTACTTGAGGAAGTCCCAGCCGGCGTCGGGGCTCTTGGCGCCCGCGGGGATGCTGTAGTCCCAGCCCTGGATGACGTAGTTCTTGCGTTCCTCAGGTGTGCCATTAAGGGTGGGGAGGAAGGCCAGACCGTAGTTCAGGTCCGGAGCGTACTTGTCCAGCGCCTCGGCCGACCAGTAGCCGTTGTACATGTAAGTGACCTTGCCGGTGGCGAAGCCGCTGTTTGGCTGGCTGTAGCCCGGCATGCCGGCGGTGAAGGCGGCCACCTTCTCGACGGGCCAGCGCTGCGAGTTCTCGA
>JAAYAV010000214.1 GCA_012719195.1 Anaerolineae bacterium
AGCAGCGTCTGCATCGTCTTCACCGACGCTACCCGCGATGTCCCCGACGAAACGCTCGTCTCTGCCATGCTGGCCCAACTACGCGGCGCCGGTGTCCGGCGTGAAGACATCACTCTCCTCTGCGGCGTCGGCATGCATCGACCCAGCACGTTCGAGGAGAAGGTCGCCAAGCTGGGACGAGACATCGCCACCGGTTACCGCGTCCTAGACTCCCAACCAAGCGACCCGAGCCTCCTCACCGATCTCGGGAGCTTCCACGGCATCCCCCTCCAGGTCAGCCGCTATGCTACCGAGGCCGACCTTCTGTTGGCGACCGGGGTGGTGGAACCACATCAGTACGCCGGCTTCTCCGGTGGCCGCAAGACGGTAGCCATCGGCGCGGGTGGTGAGGCCACCATCGCTGCCACCCATTCGCCCGGGATGATCCAGCGCGAGGGCGTTCGTCTCGCCAATCTGGAGAGGAACCCCTTCCACGAGACGATCGTCGAGTCTGCCCGTCGGGCGGGCCTGCGCTTCGTCGCCAACGTCCTCAGGGACGGCGACGGTCGCGTGGTGCAGGTGGCAGCGGGAGAGCCGGGCGCCGTCCTCGACCACCTTGTCGGCCACGCGCGGACCCTCTACGAGCGGCGTCTCGACCGCCGCTACGACGTCGTGGTCGCCGGAGTCGGGCACCCCAAGGACGCCAACATCTACCAGGCCTCGCGCGCCGTTACCTATACCTACTTCGCTCCCCAACCGGTCCTCAAGGAGGGCGGCGTCATCATCATACCCGCCCCCTGTGACGAGGGCCCCGGTCAGGGACTGGGCGAGGAGCGCTTCTTCGAGGCCATGCGCACCGCGGCCAGTCCCGAGCAGATCGTCTCCCGGCTGACCGACCGCGTAACCATGGCCGGCGAGCAACGCTCGTTCCTACTGGCCAAGGCGCTGCAGGGCTGCCGCGTCATCTTTGTCGGCTGTCACGCGCCTGAGCAGGTGCGTGCCTGCCACATGTCTGTCGCCACGACCATGGGTGAAGCCCTGGCCATGGCCGCCGATCTCACCCGCCCGGACGCCGACGTGCTCGTCGCACCCCATGCTCTCCTTACCGTTCTGCGTGGACCAGACTCTGCCGGTGCGTAGGTTGCCCCTACCGTACTCAATAGAGGAGCTTTGACCCGATGGCCGAAAACCCCTCCGCTTACCTGAAGTCCGTGCTGCCGCCCGACCAGATGGCCAAGCTCAAGCGCATCAACAACCAGGCCGTCCTGGAGTTCGTGGCCCGCTTCGTCCGGCATTGCCGGCCCTCCAACGTGTTTGTGACCACGGACTCAGCGGAAGACATCGAATACGTCCGCCGAGCAGCCATACGGGACGGTGAGGAAGGGCCGCTTGCCATCCCGGGGCACACTTACCACTTCGACAGCCCCGCCGACCAGGCGCGCGACCGCAAGAACACCCGGCTGCTGCTGCCCAAGGGCGTGGAGCTCGGCCCCCAGTTCGAGACGCTGGACCGGGATGAGGGCCTGGCCGACGTGCTCGCCCGCCTGGATGGCCTCATGCAGGGCCATACCATGTACGTGCGCTTCTTCTCGCTGGGTCCGGTCGGGTCGGACTTCAGCAACCTGGCCGTCCAGCTGACGGACTCGGCGTACGTGGCTCACAACGAGGACCTGCTGTACCGAACCGCCTACGACGAGTTCGTGCGCCTCGGCGAAGAGGCCGAGTTCTTCCGCTTTGTGCACTCGGCGGGCGAACTGAACAACCACGTCAGCAACAACATCGACCAGCGTCGCGTCTTCATTGACCTCCAGGAAGACACCGTCTACAGCGCCAACACTCAGTACGGCGGCAACACCATCGGCCTGAAGAAGCTAGCCATGCGGCTCGCCATCAACAAGGCCTCGGCCGAGGGCCATCTCTGCGAGCACATGTTCATCATGGGCGTGCACGGACCGAAGGGACGGGTCAGCTACTTCACCGGCGCCTTTCCTTCCCTCTGTGGCAAGACCTCGACCTCCATGCTGGAAGGCGAGACCATCGTCGGTGACGACATCGCCTACCTGCGCAACGTCGACGGAGTGCTGCGCGCTGTGAACGTCGAACGCGGCATCTTCGGCATCATCCAAGGCGTGAATGCCAAGGATGATCCCATCATCTGGAAGGCGCTGCACTCGCCCGGTGAGATCATCTTCTCCAATATTCTCGTCACTGAGGACGGCGGTGCCTACTGGATAGACAAGGGCACGCCCATGCCCTCCGGCGGCACCAACCACACCGGGCCTTGGTTCCCGGGCAAGCTCGACAGCAGTGGGAAGGAGGTGCCGCCATCCCATCCGAACGCCCGCTTCACCCTTTCCCTGCCCCTGCTGGAGAATACCGATGCTGCCCTCGATGATCCCGCCGGCGTGGGCGTGGCGGGGATCATCTACGGCGGCCGCGATTACGACACCTGGGTGCCGGTGGAGGAAGCGTTCGACTGGGTCCACGGCATCGTCACCAAGGGCGCTTCCCTCGAGTCGCAGACGACGGCCGCGACCTTGGGCGCCGAGGGCGTGCGCGAGTTCAACCCCATGTCCAACCTGGACTTCCTACCCATTCCCATCGGCCGCTACGTCTCGGACAACCTGAAGATAGCCGAGGGACTGGCTCAGCCCCCGCGCATCTTCTCCGTCAACTACTTCCTCCAAGATACCAGCGGCCGCTGGCTGAACTCACGAGCGGACAAGCGGGTCTGGCTCAAGTGGATGGACTTGCGCGTGAACGATGAGGTTGGGGCCATTCAGACTCCGACCGGGTACATACCGCTCTATGAGGACCTGGCGCGCCTCTTCCAGGAGGTGCTCGGGCGCGAGTACCGGCGCGAGGACTACGTCCAGCAGTTCAGCCTGCGCGTGCCGGAGAACCTCGCCAAGGTAGACCGAATCTCCGCCCACTACCGGGAGCGCGTCCTGGAGACCCCGGAGGTGCTGTTGGGCATCCTGGGCGAGCAGCGGCAGCGACTCGAAGAAGCGCGCGTCCGCTGGGGCGACTACGTCGAGCCCGATGCCATGCCGCGTGCCTAGCCGGCCGCCAAGCGAAAGCTCCCAGGAGAGCGCCATGAGTGATGTGCAGGAACTGCTGAACAAGGCTCAGAAGCCGACGGAAGATGCCATGCGGCTGCACCCGTTCTATCGGGGCAAGACGCAGACGGCCCCGAAGTGCGCCGTGCGCGACCTGGACGACTTCAGCATCTGGTATACCCCCGGCGTGGCGGCCCCCTGTCGTGCCATCAACAAGGACCCAGAGCTGGCCTTCGAGTACACCAACAAAGGGAATCGCGTCGCCGTCGTGACGGACGGCACTCGCGTTCTCGGCCTCGGCGACATCGGCCCGGAGGCCGGCCTGCCGGTGATGGAAGGCAAGTGCCTGCTCTTCAAGTACCTCGGCGGAGTCGACGCGGTACCCATCTGCCTGCAGACCAAGGACCCGGCTGAGATCATCCGTACCGTCAAGCTCCTGCAGCCTGCATTCGGCGGCATCAACCTCGAGGACTTCTCGCAGCCCAAGTGCTTCCGCATCCTCGACGAACTGCGCGCCGATCCTGAAGTCACCATCCCCGTCTGGCACGACGACCAGCAGGGCACGGCGACAGTGCTATTGGCGGGCCTCATCAACGCCCTGCGCGTTGTCGGCAAGGAGATTGGCCGAGCCCGGGTCACCATGGTCGGGCTGGGCGCCGCCAACGTCGCCACCCTCCGCTTGATGGAAGCCAGCGGGTTCGACCTCGGCAACCTGGTGGCGGTGGACAGCCACGGCGTCATCCACGCCGGCCGCGCCGACCTGGAAGCGCAGAAGGACCAGTACCGCGACAAATGGCGTGTGGCGCTGAAGAGCAACCGCGCCGGTGTCCGCGGCGGCGCCGAGGAGGCCCTGCGCGGAGCCGATGTCTGCATCGGCTTCTCCAAACCCGGCCCAGGAACGATCAAGCCGGAGTGGGTGGCGGGGATGGCCAAGGACGCCATCGTCTTCCCCTGTGCCAACCCGGTACCCGAAATCTGGCCCTGGGAGGCCAAGGCGGCGGGAGCCCGCGTTGTCGGCACCGGCCGCTCCGACTTCCCCAACCAGCTCAACAACTCCCTCGGCTTCCCGGCTATCTTCCGCGGCGCTCTTGACGTGCGCGCCCGCACCATCACCGACGGAATGTGCCTGGCGGCGGCCAACGCCATCGCCGACTTCGCCCAAGCTCAGGGCCTTAGCGACGACCGCATCGTCCCCTCGATGGCTGATCGGGAGGTCTTCCTGCGGGAGGCAGTCGCCGTCGGGATGAGGGCGCAGGAGGAGGGGGTGGCCCGACTCACCGCGTCTCGAGACGAGCTCTATGCCCTTGCCGACAGCGCCATCAGCGAGGCTCAGCGCATGACTAGCGTGCTAATGGAGTCGGGCATAATCGCCCCGCCGCCGGCCTAGAGGCTTCCGCGCTCCAGCTTGTTGGCTGTCAGGCCGCTCCGGGAAGGAGCGGCCCGCTCTTTGTCGCCACGCTCTGGGACAGTGTATCATCACATGCTGACCCCGGCGGCGACTCCTGTCCGCTTGCGGCGCCGTCCGGGTCGCACGAGGGGGCCGGCCCATGAAGAACCGAGTGGCAGCGGAAGGAGCGGGAGCCGCACCGGAGGCGGCCGGCGAAGTGCCCTACCGAGCCTTCGATCTGATCATGGCCCTGTTCGTCGCTGTGCTGCTCATAAGCAACGTCGCCTCGAGCAAGATCGTGCGCCTGGGTCCGCTGAGCTTCGACGGCGGTACCCTGCTCTTCCCCCTCAGCTACATATTCGGGGACATCCTCACCGAGGTGTATGGCTACGCTCGGTCTCGTCGGGTGATATGGGTCGGCTTCCTCTCGGCGCTCCTGCTCGCCGGCACCCTGGCCCTGGTGGGCTGGCTTCCGGCTGCCGCCGACTGGGCCGGTCAGGATGCCTACCGGGCCATCCTGGGGCAGACGCCGCGGATCGTCCTCGGCTCGCTCGTGGCCTACTTCGCCGGGGAGTTCGCCAACTCCTACACCCTGGCCCGGCTCAAGCTGCGGACCCGGGGCCGCCTTCTGTGGCTCAGAACCATCGCCTCCACCTTAGTGGGGCAAGCGGTCGATACCGGCCTGTTCGTGGTGATCGCCTTCGCTGGAGTGCTTTCGCCGTCGCTGCTGGCGAGCGTGGTGGTGAGCAACTACGTCTTCAAGGTGGCGGTGGAAGCGGCGGCAACTCCGGTTACCTACAAAGTGGTGGACCACCTCAAGCGCGTCGAGGGTGTGGACCACTTCGACTGGTCCACGAACTTCAGTCCCTTTGCCCTAGGAGAGCGCTAGATGGCGGAAGATCGGCAGCAGGCATCCAACCCCGAGTCCGACCTCGAAGGCAACGAAAGCGACTTTCGCTCCGGCTATGTGGCGGTGGTGGGCGCGCCCAATGTGGGCAAGTCGACGCTCGTCAACGCCTTCCTGGGCCAGAAGCTGAGCATCGTCTCGCCCAAGCCTCAGACCACGCGCCACCGTATCATGGGGATCCTCACCGAGGAGCACTACCAAATTGTGTTCATGGATACCCCCGGTCTGCACCGGCCGCACAACCCCTTCGGCGAGTACATGGTGGCGACAGCGGACGAGGCCCTGGCCGATGCCGACGCGATTCTCTGGCTGGTGGACGCGACGCGCGATCCCAACAATGACGATGCCCACGTGGCAGAAGCCCTGGCTCCGCTGCGAGAGATCCCGCTAGCCCTCGTACTCAACAAGCTCGACCTGGCCGCCGAGGCCGTCCGCCTGGCGCGACAGGCGCAGTATGGCGAACTGGCGCAGGGCATCGATGTGCGCTTCCGCGTCTCGGCTGCCACTCGCGAGGGACTGGATCACCTCCTACAGTGGGTGGTCGAGCAACTGCCGCCGGGACCGCAGTACTATCCCGAGGATCAGCTCACCGATCGCGAGGAGCGCTTCCTAGTCGCCGAACTCATCCGCGAGCAGGTGCTTCTCAACCTGCGTGAAGAGGTGCCCCACTCGGTGGCCGTCAGC
>JAAYAV010000215.1 GCA_012719195.1 Anaerolineae bacterium
TCGGGAGTGAACTTGATGGCGTTGGAGAGCAAGTTGGTGAGGACCATGGCGAACTTCTCTCGGTCCGTCACCAGCCGGACGTCCGTGGCCGGAAGGTCCAGGCCGATGGTGTGCGCGCTGTTGTCTGCCAACGGACGCAAGTCCTTCACCACCTCGGTGATGACCTCATGCAGATCCATGGCCTCTAGCCGCACGAAGGAAGCGCCGCGTTCGAGTGATTCCAGGTTGAGCATCTCATCCATCAAGATGCGCAGGCGCTGGGCATTGCGCACGATAATGGCAGCGAACTGCTTCTGCTCGTTGGCGACCATCCCTTCCAGTATGCCGGCATAGCCCATGAGGATGGCGAGTGGAGTGCGCAATTCGTGCGCCGCGATGCTAATGAACTCGCTCTTCATGTAGTCGAGCTGTTTGAGCTCCTCGTAGGCGCGCCTGAGTTCCTGAAAGAGCGACGCGTTCTCCAGGGCAATCCCGGCCTGACTGCACAGCACGGACAGGAACTCGGTATCCGCGTCGCCAAACGGAAGGGTATGGGTGTCGCGGGCCAGTATGAGGACGCCGACGGCGCCTTGCTTGGAGTAGATGCGCGACGCGGCGATGCTGTTGGTCGTGAGCTCATGGTCGTCCTTATCGCCGTCGGCACTGACCAGCCAGTCGGCTATCTCGGCGCGGACAGCTCGCTCCGCGTAGGTGGCCCAGGGACCCAACTCCGTCTCCGTCAGCCCCCGCAGCGCGACGGGCCGCAACTCCAGCTCCGAGCTTGCCCCAGGCTGGCCCTCGGCCTTGAGGAAGAGCGCCGCCCTGTCTGCCCCCAGTTCCTGGACAGCGGTGTTGATCACCTGTTCGGCGAGGCGAGCCGGCTCGGTCGTCGACATGAAGACGCGGTTGGCCTCGAAGAGGGGCAGCAGCGCGCGCAGGCGGGCGCTCTCCCGACGCAGCCGCTCCTTCTCTAGGGCCCGGCCCACGGCGATGAGCAGGTCCTGCGGGGTGAAGGGCTTGATGAGGAACTCCTCGACCCCCAGACGCAGCGCCTCGATGGCGGTGTCCATGGTGCTGTAGCCGGTCATGGTCACGCAGACCAGGTTGGAGTTGACGGCCCGCGCGGCGCCGGCAACGTCGAGCCCATCCATGCCCGGCATCTTGATGTCGGTCAGCAGGCAGTCAAAGGGCTCGGTACCGGCCAGCCGAACCGCCTCGAACCCGCTACTCACGGCACGCACGTTGTAGCCCGCGCCCCGAAGCACCCGTTCGCAAATACGGAGGACGTCCGGTTCGTCGTCTACCACCAGGATGCGCTCTTTGGCCATCCAACGCTCCCGCCCAGCTGGCACTGACCGCTATGTTACGAGATGGTCAGCGCCGCCGCAATGACCACCCCAACCGTGATTAGGCTCTCGGAAGAGTATCGGCTGCAGGAGAACCTACCTTGACCGCCCCCGGCCCCGGCCATAGCCTACTGCTCTACTCCGACAATCGGACGAGGAGGCGTGATGGGTGAGGCAGCGAGAGTGGTCGTCTTCGGGTTGGGCCCGATCGGCCGGGCAATCGGGGCGGCCCTAGTGGGCAAGACGTCGCTCCGGCTGGTGGGCGCGGTAGACGTGGCTCCCGCTCTCAGGGGGCGACCGCTGAGTGAGGTCGTCCCAGGGGCATCCAGCGACGCCAGGGTGGCCGGCTCGATAGACGAGCTGATGGCAGACGCCCGGCCGGACGTGGTCCTTCACGCGACCGGGTCCTATCTCGATCGAGTGTACCCGCAGTTTGAGGAGCTGTTGTCGGCGGGCTGCAATGTCATCACCACTTGCGAAGAGGCTGGCTACCCCACCGACATGGAAAAGGCGGAACAGCTTGGCAAGATCGACGCGCTCTGCCGCTGCCACGGCGTGAGGCTCCTGGCGACGGGCATCAACCCGGGCTTCGCCATGGATGTCTGGCCATTGGTGGCGAGTGCCCACCTGACGCGGCTAGACAGCATCGACGTGCACCGCGTGGTGGACGCCGCCAGCCGCCGCGAACCCTTGCAGCGAAAGGTCGGTTCGGGCATGACGGTGGAGGAGTTCCGCCGGGAGGTGCATGCCGGTCGGCTCGGTCACGTCGGGCTGGAGGCCTCGGCGCGCATGCTGGCCAAGGCCCTTGGTCGAGAGGTGATGGAGCTGTCGGGAGCGATCGAGCCGGTGACCGCCGAGCGCGAAGTCACCAGCCGGTACTTCCGCGTGCCGGCTGGGAAGGTCGTCGGACTGCGCCAGGATCTGACTGCCCGGCTCGAGGGGCAGGTATCGCTTCGTCTCTACCTCGAAATGTACCTCGGCGCCCCGAACCCTCGCGATGAGCTGGTCCTTGCGGGCGACCACACCACCCAGGTGGTGGTAGACGGTGGCTTCCCGGGAGACTCCGCTACGGCGGCCATCCTGGTCAACTCGGTGGCACCGGCACTTTCCTGTTCGCCCGGGTACCTCACCATGCTCGACCTGCCCTTCTTTGGCTGCGCCCCTTAGCGCACGACGAATCGCCAACGGCAGGAGACCCCGGCCCTTGTCCGAGGTCTCCTGTCTGCTATGCGACTCCGTCAGTGCGAGTGGCGGCGGCCTAGCCGGCGCTCTCCCA
>JAAYAV010000216.1 GCA_012719195.1 Anaerolineae bacterium
AGTGGCAGGAGCGCCGGCCGCCTACTCGGCGTAACGGAGGACCATCCTGACCGGTTTGTCGGACTCCTCCCCATAGTAGTAGAGAGCAACATCGCGAGTTGCCGGGGGAGACTTCGAGTCTCCGTACGTCCAGAACACGCGGAAGTCGCCTCGAGCCGGGCCGAACACGGCCTTGACGTGGTTGTGCGAGTACTGGGACCCCGAGGTGATGTGCTTAGTGTTCCGCCAGGTCACTCCGCCATCGCGGCTCTGCCACTCCTCAATCTCGCCGCCGTCCTCGTGAGGCTGGGAAGGCGAGGTGGGGCCCCACACGCGCAGGTCTTCCGGGGCCAGGGGCAAGACCACGCCCACATCGTACATGTGGTCGCTGGTGGCCACTTCATGGATCCGCCACTCGCCGGTCGACCTCTCCGCTAGCTTCCAGTGGCACTCGTAGGTGAGCGTGTTGCCGTCGATGAACAGGATGTAGGGATTTCCGAGGGCGTCCATCTGGATGTCCTGTAGCCACACGCCTCGGTCGGGCACCTCGGACTCGTAGAGCATCTCGCTGGTGGGTTCGGTGATCGGCCCCTCGTATGGCGTGCCATCGCCACGGCGCCAGGTGTCGCCGCCGTCGTCGGAGTAGGCGTAGAACAGATGGTACCTTTCCCACCAATCGCCGCGGGTGAGCGACCAGGCCATCTGCAGCCGGCGGGGGTACGGCCCCGTGTCCGCGATGGTAACAGCGTATACCCCGTTCTGCGGTGGCGGCGTGACGATGTCCACCGGCTCGTCCCAGGTTCGGCCACCATCGTGCGAGCGAATCAGTGACTCGACCGCGTTGTGGGTGGTACCGCGGCGGTAGAACACCGTGACCTCGCCCTCCCGGAGTTGCCAGGGCTGCGGGTAGGAGACCTTGTCCGTGACCACAGCCGGCGTGGTCCAGCCGCTGATGTCGTACGGCCGCAGGGATTTGGTCAGGTACACTGGGGTATTGTGGCAGCCAAAGAAGACGTACAGGTACCCGCCCTCGTCGATGAGCAGGTGCGGGTTCTTGTGGGCGTCCATGTTGTCATTGCTGCCCAGCACCACCACCGGAGCCAGAGCGCCGCTGCGGTGGTCGTAGCTGCTGATGGCGGGGCTGTTGTCGGCGTCCCCGAAGACAAAGAACGTCTTCTCTTGGCTGGGAGCGTAGACAGCCATGGGGCGAGTCCAGACGCAGTAGGTGGCGTGGCCCCCGCTGTAGACGACGTTGTTGCCGGGATAGGCGCGGCGAGCAACGTTACTGGCGTGCCATACTCCCTGGACTGGACCTTGCGGTTTGTTTCTCTCGGAGTCGTTCACTGGAGAGTCTCCTTGACGCACTCAGGCCCTCTTGGCCTGGAGTGGCGATCTCTGAGCAGCCGGGAGGCGGGAGACTGGTCCTCCCGCCCCCATGGATTATCGTGTCGAGACGTCCCTACGACTGCCGCCGCCAGAGCTGGAACGGCCAGCTTAGCGACTCGACCCGGGCGCGGGAGTCCATTAGGCCCCCCGGTAGGGCGTTGACGATGTCGTTCTTCACAATGAGAGGCGCGATGGGGACGCGGCAGGTGCCTATGATGTAGATCTGCTCATTGTGGTGCGACAGGATCTTGTGCCCCAGCTCAAGTCGCTTGTCCGCATCGGGCTCCAGTCGCAGCTCCTCATACCAGGCAACCAACTGCTTGACCTCATCTGTCGGTTCGACGCCGGACTCGCCTTCGGTCTGCAACCAAGTGGCGAAGCCTGGGGCCCAGTAGCTGCGGCCGGCCCAGGGCACGTACCACATGGGATCGAGGATCCACATGATGAGAGCGACAGAGTAGGTGGGCAGCATGGCCTCATTGCCGTCCACACGCACCTGCCACAGCGAGCGCTCGACGAGCCTGGGCTGAGCGTCTATGCCGAGTTCCTGCCAGTGGCCGGCCACCTGCTCATTGACGTCCGCGTCCTGGAAGTACTCGAGCACCATCTGCAGGCGGGCCCCGTCAGGCCTCAGGCGATACCCGTCGCCATCGCGCTGGTCGAGGCCGACGGCATCGAGCAACTCGTTGGCCTTGTCCGGGTCGTACTCGATGGCGGTCTGTCCGAAGCCCTCCTGCCAGAAAGGGTCGCCCCTGGCAGCTACTGGGTTCATGGGCTCGGCCAGGCCGTACCAGAAGAGCGTGTTCAGTTCGTCACGCTTGATCCCGTAGGAGAGGGCGTGCCGGAACTCTTTCGTGCGGAAGAGCGGCAACAGCCCTGGGTCCTGCGCGTAGCTCTGGTTCACGTAGACGGACGGAAGCAGAAAGTTCTCCCACTCGAAGACGCGATATCCTCCGGACTCCTCCTGCTCCTTGAGCAGGGAGTAGTTGTCAAAGGTCAGATGCCGAGTCTGCAGGTCGATCTCGCCGGCCAACGCCTTCATCAGGACGATCTCTTTGTCCTGGGCAAGCTCGTTCACCTGGCGCTCGAAGTAGGGCAACTGCTTGCCGCTGCTGTCTACCTTCCAGTAGTAGGGGTTGCGGGTCGAGACCATCCGCTCGCCCGGGAAGGGGGTCTCCACCTTCCAGGCGCCTATCACTGGTAGGTCGGGGTTGTTGTTGCGGTCGTTCTTGGCGGCGAAGAGCTGGTACCAGTACTCGAGGCTCGCCTCCTTGACCTTTGCGGCCAGCTCATCTGGGTCCGCGTACGCCGGGTGGAACTGCTCGAGGTAGTGCCTGGGAGCGTAGACGCCGCCACTGGAGACGCACATGGCCTCCAGCAGGATGCCGTAGGGCTGGGCGAACTTGAAGGTGAACGCGTAGTCATCGACCTTCTCGACGATAACCGGCTCACCACCGATTGTCAGCCAGCTCGGGAACGACGGGCTCAGCTCCGCATTGGAAGCGATGTCCTGATACCAGAAGAGCACGTCGTCCACGGTGAAGGGCTCTCCGTCGGACCATCTCATCCCCTTGCGTAGCTGGAAGGTGTAGGTGAGTCCGTCCTCGCTGAGCTCCCAGCTCTTGGCAACGTTGGGGACAATCTCCAGGTTGCCGGTACGATAGTCCCAGCGAAACAGGTTCTCCTCGATGACGTAGTTGTGGCCCGCCATATCGGAGGGGCCCAGGAGGGCGCGGTGGAGATCGTCGCTGTACTCGCCCGGCTCTTCGAAGCACTCGACCACAAGAGGCTCCTCGGATACGCGCTCGTCCACCGGTGGGAGTTCGCCGGCAGCGACCCTGGCGGCCAGGCTTGGAGCTTCCGCGTACTTGGCGGCCGGAGCCGCGGTAGCGGTCGGGGGGACGCTAGTCGCAGTCGGAGCCGGTGCGACCGCAGTGGCCGCGGGCTCTGCCGGAGCTGGTGTGGCGCCGGTGCAGGCCGCTGCTAGCGCCGTGGTCGCGCACAAACCGGAGACACGCAGGAAATCACGACGGTTGAGATGTCTGGGAGCCATCGGTAACCTCCTTAGCTCGTTCTCAGGCAGGATGCTTCCGTAGAATTGGTCTGACCACTGGCTTTCCGTTATGGCATCGACGCCCTGTTTCGCCTCCTCCCCTCCTTCAGGCACGTCGCATGCCTCGAGAATGCCTAGTACCGCATCCGTATTCTCGGGAGGCACGAGCAGCAGAGCCGGCTTGCCGCCGGCACGCACGAACAATGGTTGGGGCCCAGCCTGGGAGATGAAACCGAGCATCTGCACTATGGACTGCATGGAGACGCCGGCGCGGCGCAGCGACGCGATGCTCACCGCCTTGCGCAGGGTTCGTTCCGAGAAGAGGTGCGGCCGGAGGGCGGAGACGCCCGCCACCGGAGCCGCCGCCGGTTCAGCAGTCAGAAGACCGATCTCCTGCCAGCGTCGCACGAGCCAGTACGAGATTCCGGCCGCTCGCGCCACCTGCTGGCGTGTGTACAGCCCATCCGGAGCTGAAGCCCCCATGGAAGTAACCACCCCCGGCAGTATTTCCGTATTATAGTACAGGGACCAGGAGCAATCAACGCCCTGCACGGATTGCAGGATACAGTACAATGAACGAGACCGACCGCCGGCCGCACGTGGATCCCGATCCCGAGAAGCGGTGACCTCGGGCTCCTTCCTCACCTCCGATCAGTCGTCGCCGTCCGCTAAGGTTGCTCCGGTCGATGGATGCCGGCCGTCCACTGTGCTATCATTAAGTGCCGAAGTGCTTTGTCGGTGAGCGTCGCCAGGTAGCGTTACCGTTAGTAGCTGTCGGGAGTGCCGATCCATGTCCGCCTTCCATGACCGAACTCAGGCCGGGCGACTGCTCGCTGCCCAGCTGACCCCGTACGCCCAGCGCGACGACGTCCTCGTGCTCGCGCTACCACGCGGCGGCGTGCCGGTTGCCTACGAGGTCGCTCGCGCCCTCGACGCCCCCCTGGACGTGTACGTCGTCCGCAAGTTGGGCGTCCCCGGCCAAGAGGAACTGGCCCTGGGCGCCATCGCCTCCGGTGGCGTCCGCGTCCTCAACCCGGACGTCGTGAGCGCCCTGCGCATTAGCGAGGCCGAGATCGACGCCATCACCGCCCGCGAGCAGGCCGAGCTGGAGAGACGCGAGCGGCTCTACCGCGGCGACCGGGCTCTGCCGGCGGTGTCGGAGCGCACCGTCATCCTGGTGGACGACGGCCTCGCCACCGGCGCCACCATGCGCGCCGC
>JAAYAV010000217.1 GCA_012719195.1 Anaerolineae bacterium
ATCACCGTGCTCTTGGTGGACGACCACAAGCTGGTGCGACAGGGCGTGCGCGCCTTCCTGGAGACCCTGCCTGATATCGTGGTGGTGGGAGAGGCCGGTTCCGGCGAGGAAGCGGTCGCGCTCCTGGGCGAGCAGGTGCCGGACGTGGTGCTGATGGACCTGATCATGCCGGGAGGGATGGACGGGGTCGAGGCCACCCGGCTGATCCGGCGGGCCAGCCCGCACACTCAGGTGATCGTGCTGACGTCCTACCACGAGGATGAGCACATCTTCCCGGCGCTGCGGGCGGGGGCGTTGTCCTACGTCCTCAAGGACATCGGGCCGCTGGAGCTGGCGGACGCCGTTCGCAAGGCGGCAACGGGGGAGGCGGTGCTGCACCCGCGGGTGGCGGCCCGGGTGATCCGCGAGATCCAGGGCGCGCGGACAGACGCTCCCAACCCCTTCGCCGACCTCACCGACCGCGAACTGGAGCTGCTGCGGCTCATCGCCGACGGCCTCTCCAACGCCGACATCGCCGCGCGGCTGGTCATCAGCGAGAAGACGGTGAAGGGGCACGTGAGCAACATACTGAGCAAGCTGCACCTGGCCGACCGCACCCAGGCAGCGGTGTACGCCTGGCGCGAGGGACTGGTCCGCTAGTCGTCCGGATAGCCGCCCACGCCGAGAGCCCCGGCGCCACCGTGGGTGCCGATCACGGCGCCGAACTCCACGACCATCGTCTCCCGGCAGTCCAGGCGCGCCTTCAGCTTCTCCAGCAGGTCCGCCGCCGCCTCTGGGTCAGCGGCGTGCACCACCGCCAGGCGCACCGGCCGGCCCTCAAACTCGCGCACGAAGATCTCCAGCAAACGGCTGCGAGCGCGGGAAGTGGTGCGCACCTTCTCCGCCACGCCCACCTGACCGCGGCCGATGGTCATGATCGGCCGGATCTGCAGCACCGAGCCGGCGAATGCTTCGGCCGCTCCGATCCGCCCGCCGCGGCGGAAGTACTCCAGGGTGGTGAGGGTGAAGTAGCTGCGCATCTTGGGCTCGATCGCTTGCAGACGGGCGACAATGTCTTCCGGCATCTCGCCGACAGCCGCACCCCGCGACGCGGCCGACACCATGAGCGCCAGCCCACCCGAGGTGGTGTGGGAGTCCACCAGGTGGACGGCGGCGGCGCTGGGGTCTTCCTGGTGCAGCAGTTCCGCGCCGGCACGCGCAGAAGAGAGAGTGCCGCTGTACTCGCTGCCGATGTGTACCGAGATGATGTGGTCGTGATCGGCGCTCAGCCGGCGGTACACGTCCAGGAATTCGCCCGCCGCGGGCTGAGAAGTCCTCGGGAGTGTGGCGGCCGCTCCCAGGCGGCGGTAGAAAGTAGCGTTGTCGATGTCCAGCCCGTCACGGAAGACCTCGGCGCCGAAGGCCACCGTCAGGGGTACGACGATGACGGAATGCTCCGTGGCCCAGGACGGGGGCAGGTCGGCGGTGCTGTCGGTAACCACTGCGATACGAGACATCTGGGTCCTCTGCTGTACTCCTGCAATGGGCTGACGCTGCCGCACTACGGGCCGGGCGTCGCTTCGGGGAGGGGGATGGTGAGCACCTGGCCCACCTCGATCACGTTCGGGTTCGTGATCTCATTGGCCGCGATGAGAGCCTCCACCATCACCCCGTGCTCCGCGGCGATCAGGCTCAGATAGTCGCCTCGCTGCACGGTATACAGGACCGGCGTCGGCGAGGCGGCGACGGCGGGCGCGGTCGGGCTAACCTCTGCCTGGGCGGGAGCAGGAGCCACCGTCGGGGCCGGGGCACGAGTAGGGAGCGGCGGCGGGGTCTCGCTGGGCAGAGGGGTGGGCTCCGGAGTGGGTAGGGGAGCCGAGGTGGCCGTGGCGAAGGCAAGAGACGCCGGCGCCGCCGCCGTCAGTTCGACGCGGATGGCCTCGAGGGTGGCATAGAAGTCGGGGGGAGGCGGGCC
>JAAYAV010000218.1 GCA_012719195.1 Anaerolineae bacterium
CGGGCGGGAGTGCCTTCGTCCTCAAGGTCTACGACCGGTCACCCGACGGGCGCCAGTGGCTGGCGGCCAGCGCTGAGAGGCTCCCCCTGCTGCCCCGCCTTCGCCAGGCCGGCTTCCCCTGGCTACCCGCGCCCATAGCCACACCAGCGGGCTCGTTCGTGGAGCCCTTCGGCGACTTCGACCTGCTTCTGAGCGAGTACGTCCCCGGGGACCATCCGCCCGCCGACAGCGCCGCCTGGCCGGAGTCCCTGGTGCGGCACCTAGCGGAGCGAGTCGCCGCCCTCCACTCCCTAGTGGGCAGTGAGCTCAGTGCCACCCTACCCCGCGAGGACTATCGCCTCGTCTTCCGCGCCCCGCTGCTGGCAGCCCTGGAACGGCTGCGGTCCGTTGGCCCCGCCGATCGGCCCGGCGTCATCGGGCTGCGCGACCTGCTGCTCTCCCGGGAAGCAGAACTCCTCCGTCTGCTGAGGCGCACGGAGCAACTGGCCGATGGCGCCCGCGGGCGCGGTGCAGCGCTGGTCCTCTGCCACGCCGACCTGCATCAACAGAACTTGATCCTGACTACCGAGGGGGAACTGTACCTGCTCGACTGGGAAGGGCTGCGGCTGGCACCGGCGGAGCAGGACCTCTTCTTCTGGGCGGACGGGGTACACGGGGAGGCACTACTCGGCCATTACCGACGCGCCCGCTCCGGCGCCTGCCTTAACGCCGATACCTTCGCCTACTACTACCACTACCGCAACCTGGAAGACCTGGAGGCGTGGGTCAGCCGCATAGTCAACCTGGATCGAGGGGAGGAGGCGGACCGTCGCGATCTGGACGCCATCCAGGAGTACTGCCTGCGCTGGTGGAACGACCTGGCCGGAGCAGCTGAGCGAGTTCGGCGGCGGCTAGAGGCTTCCACGAAGCCGAACGACTAGAGCGCCGGTCCCTCGGCAGAGGTCGCCGGCGCTCCGAACAAACCCCCGCCTTCTAGGCCGGCGAGGTCAGCACCAGCGGCAGGATGACAGGGTTACGGCCGGTCTGCTCGTGGAAGTAGCGCGCCAGCACGGCCCGCACCCGGTTCGCTATCGCTCCCCGGCCCAGCGGGCGCGCCCCCTCCAGGTCCTTCATGAGGACATCCCGCGCGCCGTCAATGACGCTGCCGAACTCGGGCAGGTAGATGAAGCCGCGCGACACTAGGTCCGGCTCACCTATCACCAGTCCCGTCTCACGGTCCATCAGCACCGCCACGGCGACGGCTCCCGCTTCCGCCAGAGCGGCGCGATTGCGCATCACCGAGGGGCCGATATCGCCTACGCCGGCTCCATCCACGAAGACATATCCCCCAGGCATGCGCTCGCCCACCCAGCCACGCTCGGCGGTGAAGTGCAGCTGGTACCCGTTCTCCACCACGAAGACGTTGTCCCGCGGCACGCCCATCTCCATGGCCGTGCGGGCATGCATGTGCAGGTGCCGCAGTTCGCCGTGGATGGGCACGAAGTAGCGCGGTCGCGTCATCGCGAGCAGCAGCTTCTCCTCTTCCTGACCGGCGTGGCCGGAGACGTGCACCGGCAGCATCTGGTCGGTGATAACGTTGGCGCCTCTCTGGAACAACCGGTTGATGATCCGGCCGACCATCTCCTCGTTTCCGGGGATGGGGTGGGCGGAGAGCACCACCGTGTCCCCTGCGCGCACGCTCACGTGAGCGTGCCGGCCGGCCGCCATTCGCGCCAGTGCTGCCGAAGGCTCGCCCTGACTGCCGGTGGCCAGTATGGTCACCTTGTCGTCGGCCAGCTTGCCGATGTCATCGATCTTGATGAGGGTCCCCTCAGGGATCTTCAGGTAGCCCAGCTCTTGGGCCATGTCGGTGTTCTTCTCCATGCTGAACCCCGTCACGGCCACCTTGCGACCGTGGCGCACGGCCGCATCCACCACCTGCTGGACGCGAGACACCAGGGACGCGAAGGTGACCACGATCACCCGGCCGGCGGCCTCCGAGAAGACCTCCGAGAAGGCCTCCGAGACCACTCGCTCCGAGGGTGTGAAACCGGGCGAGTCGGCGTTGGTGCTGTCGGCCAGGAGGACGAAAACACCCTCGCCTCCCAGTTCTGCCAGCTTGGCGAAGTCGGCGCTCCGTCCCTGCACCGGCGTATAGTCGAACTTGAAATCTCCGCTGTGAACCACCGGCCCCAAGGGCGTACGGATCACCAACCCCATCCCCTCGGGGATGCTGTGGTTAACGGAGAAGAACTCGACCTCAAAGGCGCCCAGCTGGACTCGGTCGCCCATTTCGACCTGGTGCAGATCGGCGACACTGAGCATCTTGTGCTCCTTGAGCCGCACCTTCACCAGGCCGAGAGTGAGATCGCTGCCGTATATCGGCACGTTCACATTGCGCAGGAAGTAGGGCAGCGCCCCGATATGATCCTCATGGCCGTGCGTGAGCACGATGCCGCGAATACGGTCGGCTTTGGCCATGAGGAAGGCGAAGTCGGGCAGAACGAGGTCGATGCCGAGCATATCACCCTCGGGAAACATGACACCGCAGTCGACAATGATGATGTCCTCGCCAAGTTCGAGGGCCATCATGTTCTTGCCGATCTCGCCCAGGCCGCCTATAGGCGTAATAATCAGTTCATCTGACACAGATCACTCCATCTCTCGCTAAGGGTCCGCCCCGGAAGTCCCGAGGACGGGCCGGAAATCGATATTCCATTGTACCACATACCTCTACCTAAGCGATGTGCAGGACTCCAGTCCGCTTAGGCAGGAAGAGGCTGAGCAGCAGCCCGAGCGCCATAAAGCTCAGGGTCACCGCCGGTAGCGCCGTCTGAATGCTCCCGCGATCGGCCAGAAACCCAATGAGGAAGACGCTCAGGCTGCCCAGGGCCCAACCCACACCCATCATCAACCCCGAGGCCACCGCCGCCGTACGCGGAATCACCTCCTGCGCCATTACCGTGTTCACCGGCGCACTGGCCGTCATCACGGCCGATCCGATGGCGAGGTAGACGAATCCCACGATGCCGTCGGTCTGGAAGAACAGGTAGACGAAGGGCAGCGCCACGGCGAAGGAACCCCAGATCACCAACCGGCGGCCTACCTTGTCGCTGAGCGGGCCACCGAGAAGCGTCCCCACCGCGCCCGCCAGGCGATAGACCACGATCGCCGTCGCGCCGAGCGCGATGGCCAGGCCCTTGGATTCCAGGTAGATGGGCAGCATAGTACTCACGCCCACCGTCGCCGCGGAACGCAGTGTCATCACACCGAGCAGCAGGACCAACTGCGGACCCGCCCCGGCGACTGCGGCGCGGAGCGACACCGCCTTGCGGTTGAACGCCATCTGCTCAAGGGGGCTTTTCATGGACTTGTGCACCAGCCAGGCCACCGCCAGGCCGGGCAAGGCCAGCACTATCAGACTCTCCAGGCCCCACTGCTCCACCACCATCACCGCCACCAGAGGACCCAAGGCGTGCCCGATACTACCGCCAGTGGAGAAGACGGACATCGCCGTGCCCGCGCGTCCCTGCGCCAGCAGCGCCGACATGGCGGCGCCCTGAGGATGGTAGAGGGCCACGCCGAGACCACCGACGGTGATGAATAGCGCCAGGAAGGCCACATTGGGCGCCAGTCCCAGGAGGCTGAACAGCACCGCCGCAATCACTAGGCCCCAGGCGGCGTAAGGGCGCGGATGACGAGCATCCACCAAGTAACCAAGCACCGGCTGAATGAGCGAGGTGGAGAATGACTGCAACGAGGCCAGTCCGCCGGCCACGGTCAGGGAGAAGCCCAGCTTGGCGATCAGGTAGGGCAGGACCGTGGGCAGGTACCCGGGGTAGAAGTCCGCCGAGGCATGGCCCAGGGCCAAGGCTAATACCGACCGGACGCGGCTCTGCTCCGATGTCCGGTGCCGAGGCGGCGCCGCTACCTCCTCAGCCTGCCCGTCCCCCGCTTCGCACACCTCCGCTACCGCACCGGGCGCGCTCATGGACGCTGCCTCGGTCTGCCCTCGATCTGCCCGGCTAGAACAAAGATGGCCGTCTCCGCCCTGAGGTTGGGCCACCGCGTCGGGCGGCCCCCGTCCGGATCGGTGAGAAACACCTCGCGGACGATGTTGATCCCCCGCTCGCCACAGTAGGAGCGGAAATCGGCGATGGTCAGCAGCCTGGTCGCCGGGGTGTCATACCAGCGATAGTCGAGGCTGGCCTGCTGCGGCATATGGCCCGTCAGCAGAAGATGCCAGCGTGCCCGCCAGTGCCCGCAGTTGGGGAACCCGACTAGCGCTGACTTGCCCACCCGGAGCATCTCGTTCAACACCAAGCTCGGGTTGACCAGCGACTGCAGTGTCTGGTTCAGGATCACCCAGTCGAAGGAACCATCTCGGTAGTCTGCCAGGCCTTGGTCCAGGTCGCCCTGTACCACGCTGAGCCCCCGAGCGATGGCGGCCTGAACGCCCGCCTGCGACAGCTCCACCCCCGTGCCGCGCGCTCCCTTCTCCGCCATCAGGCGCGCCAGGAGCAGTCCGTCGCCGCACCCCAGGTCAAGCACCCGCGAGCCGCGGCCAACCAAGTCAACGATCACATCGTATGCGAGACGTGCCGCTGCATCGCTCATGCTATGCCGTGCTCCCGCGCCACTCCGGACAGGAAGTTCCCGATAAGGCGCTCCTGCTCCTCCACCTCCAGCAAGAAGGCATCGTGTCCGTAGTCCGATTCGATCTCGCAGTAGGACACGTCTACGTTGTTGACCTTGAGAGCGCTGACGATCTCGCGCGACTGGGCCGGCAGGTAGAGCCAGTCCGAGGTGAAGGCGATGACAAGGAACTTGGCCGTCACCTCTCGCAGAGCCTCCGCCAGCGACCCCTTGGACGCCGCCAGATCGAAGTAGTCGATTGCCTTAGTTATGTAGAGATACGTGTTGGCGTCGAAGCGCTGGGTGAACTTGTCTCCCTGGTAGTACAGGTAGCTCTCCACCTGGAACTCGGTGGCGAAGTCGTAACCGTAGCGCTCACGATCCTGCAGGCGCCGCCCGAACTTGCGGCGCATGGACACCTCGCTCAGATAGGTGATGTGCGCCACCATCCGCGCCAAGGCCAGCCCGTCCAACGGTGGATCGCCAAAGGCATAGTAGTTGCCGCCGCGCCACTTCGGGTCCGACATGATCGCCCGGCGGCCAACCACGTCAAAGGCGATGCCCTGCGACGACTGCTGGGCCGCGCTGGCGATGGGAATGGCGCTCAGCACCATCTCCGGGTAGTCCACCGTCCACTGCAGCGCCTGCATGCCGCCCATGCTCCCGCCGCTGACGCACATCAGTCTCTCGATACCCAGATGGCGCATCAGCTCGCGCTGCACGCGGACCATGTCGGCGATGGTGACCACCGGGAAGGAAAGGCCGTAGGGTCGCCCAGTGCGCAGGTTGGTGGACGAAGGCCCGGTGGAACCCATGCAGCCACCGATGACGTTAGCGCAGATGCAGAAGTACTTGGAGGTGTCGAACCCCTTCCCCGGGCCTACCATGTCGTCCCACCAGCCCGGCTTGGCATCTTCCTCGTTGTTGCGGCCGGCGGCATGGGCATCGCCCGACAACGCATGGCAGAGCAGAATGGCATTGGACCGATCGGCATTGAGGGTCCCGTACGTCTCGTAGGCGACGGTGATGGGCCCAATCTTCTCGCCGCTATCCAGCCGCAACTCGTTGGGCGGCTGAAAAAGCTCCACGTATTCGGTCTTGACTATGCCCACGCTTCTCGGCTGCATCCGACGGACTACCTCTGGGTAAGTAAATGGAGCCGTCAGCGGCTCCGATGCCGGTCGGCTCCACACACTTCGCGAAGACTTGTGTCACTGATCGAATCTACGGGTCCCGGCCACTAATGTCAAGTGCGGCCGGCCGCCGCACGGGCGGTTGACCGGCCCGGAGCCCCCGCTAGAATGACCGGTAGGATGCTCGCGAGGCGCTTGACCCGTGAATTCGAGCCCGGTACAACTGGAGATGGTCTGGCCGCCGGACCGCCAGACGCCGGACGCGGACACGATCACGCCCGCCGGCTACCGGCTGCGACTGGGCGACCCGGGCGACCGCGAGGCCCTCTTCGCCCTCATGGAACGCGCCGGCTGGCCCAGCGGCGACCGCCGGCGGCTGGAGCTGTCGTTGCCCCGCGTCGTTCCGGGCAGTTGGCACGTGGCGGAGTGCACCGACGATGGGCTGCTCGTCGCCAGTGCTCTGGGCCTCGATGATCCCACCCCCTGGCACCCGGCCGGCGCCGAGCTCGGTTGGGTGGCGGCCGACCCGGATCACCGCGGACGCGGCCTAGGGCTGGCCGTCTGTGCTGCCGTCACGGCGCGACTGATCGAGGTGGGCTGCCGCGACGTCCACCTCTACACCGACGAGTGGCGCCTGGCCGCCGTGAAGACCTACTTGCGGCTCGGCTACCTACCGCTGATCTTCGCACCCGAGATCCTCCCCCGCTGGCGGACCGTCTGCGAGGCGCTGGCCTGGCCGTACACACCGGCCGCTTGGCCCACCGCCGCCGAGGCTAGCCAATGGATTCCGTGACACGCGAGCAGGTGCTCGCCTTCCGCCTGCGCAGCCATCACCTCGCGACGCGCCTGCCCACCGGCGATGCCGCTCTCGCGACCTCCGCCTGCGGCATCCAGGACAGCCCGCCGGGGTCGGCAGCGCTCTCGTTGCATGCCCGCCTCGCCAACCTGCGCCCCGCCGACCTCGAGCAGGCTCTTCTGCAGGACAAGACCCTCGTCCAGACCTGGGCCATGCGAGCCGCCCCCCACGTCGTTCCCACGCTGGACCTGGCCGTCTTCACCGCGGGGCTTATGCCCGATGACGATGAGGCGCTGCTGTACTACATCCGCGGGGCGAGCGGCCATCTGCAGCGCCTCGGCTTCACCGCCGCCGAGGTCGTCGGTCGTGCCGGGGCCGCGCTGACGACGGCTCTCGCCGGGCAGCGCCTGACCAAGGACACCCTGGGGCATGCGATGGCTCGGCTGATGGAGGAGGGTCTCACTGCGGCACAGTTGGCCATCTGGCGCTCCCCCGACGGGCTGAGAGACAACACCCACGGCGAGTCCCTCGCCCGATTCGCTTTGAGCATCCTGGCGCTTCAGGGCCGGCTGCTCCTCGTCCCCGACCGGGGCCGCGCCGTCACCATCGTCCTGGCGGAGGAGTGGCTGGGACAACCGCTGCCAGAAGCGAACCGTCAGGAGGCGGCGAAGGAGCTGTTGCGTCTCTACCTCCACTGCTACGGGCCGTCAAGACCGGCTCAATTCGCCCTCTGGGCGGGCATATCGCCGGCTCAGGCACGCCGGGCCTGGTCCCTGGTCGCCGAGGAGCTGCAGTCGATGGAGCGCGGTCGCCCCTCGACCTGGATGCTGGAGGCCGACGTCGTTGCCCTTCGGGAGGCCCTGCTCCCTCAGGGCGTGCGCCTGCTACCACCCCACGACCCCTATCTCCAGGCGCGCGACCGCGACCTTCTCGTCGCCGAGCGCGACCGTCAGCGCCTGGTGTGGAGGACGATCGGCAACCCGGGGGCGATCCTCGTGGATGGCGAGATCGCCGGAGTGTGGCGACCAGCCAAGCGGGGCAAGGCACTCAGGATCAGTGCCCGGCTCTTCCGTAGCCTCGAACCGGGGACCCGCAGTCGCCTGCAGGACGAGGCGGAGAGGCTGGGACCCTTCCGCGGGGCCGACACGGTGGAGCTGCTGTTCGAGAGTTGAGACGGAGAAACGGCGCAGGTGACGGGCCCGCGCCGCTTCGTTGGTGGCTCGATCGGTTCGGAGGCTATTGCCAGGGGGCGGCGGTGTGAGCGGGCTGTACCTCACCTCCCAGCACGGTCCAGCGCGGCACCAACGTGCGCTCGGCGATCCTCTTGTTCTGGAAGCAGTCCTCGAACCGGAAGGTGCCCTCGATCTCCTCCAGCACGGTCACGTCGGCCCGGCGGCCCGGTGCCAGCGATCCCACCTCGCCGTCCAGTCGCACCGAGCGCGCTGCGTCCACCGTCACCCGGCGCACCACCTCATCCAGCGACAGGCCCAGGTGCACGAACTTGGCCATGGTGGTGGGCAGGTCGTATACCGGACCGTGAACGCTGTACGTGTGCAGGTCGCTGCTGATGGTGTTGGGGACGAAGCCCTGCTCCAGGCAGGCCTCCATCACCGGGAAGGAGAAGCTGCCGGCACCGTGACCGACGTCGAAGATGACGCCGCGCTCCTGCGCCTTTCTGAGCCCGTCTAGCACGCGGCCGTCCTCGC
>JAAYAV010000219.1 GCA_012719195.1 Anaerolineae bacterium
CCGTGTGCTGGGGAGTTCTGAACCTGCGTTGGCAGGTGGGGTCTGCATCGCTCGTTCAGCCAAACCGTTTGACGGGTCTCCGCATCCCGAGCGCCATATTAGGCCCCTTAGTCGGACTGTTGGCTCAGAACATTGATCCTGCATCACGGGTAAAGCAGAGCCATTTCTAACCTAGCATATCAGCCCTGCGGCAGCAAGTCGGGAACCAGCGTGGGCACTCTGTCAGCGGCTGCGCGAGCACTGGCCTGGCGGCGCAGGGGCGCCACGTCGAACCGGCTGCCCACGGCCACGTACTCCTCCGGCAGGTCCGAAAGCGGGTAGGCGCGCCAGAAGAGCTGGTTGGCGCAACTGAAGATGGCGACGCGCCTGAGGCTGCGGGCGGCGGATGTGCCCAGGTAGAGCTCAACCATGTCCAGGTCTTCGCTGATAGTCTGCAGCCGGTCGGCTCCATCAGCGTCGCCCAGGGAGCCTATCCGGGCACGTATGCGTTGTAGGGCTCCCTCGCGCAGCGCGGGGGTACTGACATCAAGGTAGATGCTGAGGGCTATGCCGCCGTCGGCATCAAAGCGCTCCAGTAGCTCGAAGTCCTTTCTGCTGATCACCACTCCTCCGTAACGACAACAGGCCGCCCTGGGGGCGGCCCGCCTCTTGCGGCATGACACCGCTTTCGCCGACGGTCGGCGGAGCGGTGTTTAGTGGCGTCGATCCATCTCTTGCTGGCGAACACCACTGTCCCCAGGGATTCAGATGCACTTCATCGTGCATACATAACTATAGCGGACCCGGCCTTTGCTGTCAATGCCCTCGCCGTACTGGGCCTTGCCGTAGCTCACCCTGCCGGCTGGCCGGTTGTTGCTGTAGCTACACCCCTGGAAGCAGCAGGAATCGTGCCGAAAGACTGTGCCGCGGGACGCCGGAAGTGACGGCGCCGTTAGGCGGCCTCTTCACGCTTGTCGCGCTTAGAGAGGAACTCGCGCACCTCGGCGCGCGCCTTCTCGAAGCGCTTGATCAGAGCCGCGTCGCTGAGTTTGGCCGAATTGACCGCCCGGCGGGCGCAGGAAGCGCAGCCAAGAGACGCCTTGTACGAGCCCAGGTCACACTTCATGCACTCACTGAGCCGCACCATGGTCAAGCAGAAGGCCAGCTTGTCCTCATGGTCATCCGGAAGCTGTTGGATGGTCTCCACCAACTCCTGCCATTCGGGACCTCTGAGATTAGCGACGGCCGGGATGGCCTTGCAGGGAAAAAGTATCTCGCTGTGGAGCGTCATCCAGACACCTCAGGATTAGTCGGGCTATCGGGCCCGTGTGCCACCAAACACTGGCATACCATCATGGAATATTAGCACACGAAGACAACGATGTCAATAGAAGTGTTTACATCTAGCCAAGCTGAGTGTTGTGATCTCGCTGCTCGGCGGTCCCACGGGGGCGGTTGTAGTGCCGGAAGGCGAGGTGGTAGAAGAGCACGGCTGCCAGCAGAGCCGAGCCGGCTACGGCGAAGAGGGGGCCGTAACCCACCCGGACGATCGCCTGACCGGCGCCGAGGGAGGCGATACCCCAGGTGGCGTTCCAGGCCACGCTCCGGTAGGCCACCGTCCGCGCCTGGCGGCGGGGGTGCACCACCTCCGCGAGGAAGGCGCCATCCAGAGGCCAACCGGCCATGTCAGTGACGTTGCGCAGAAGCACGGCCAGCACCCCGAGCCAGGCCCCCGGGTTGAGGGCTAGCAGGATCAGCATCGGAGCGCCGGCAGCCCGGACAAGCACCATCGTGCGCACCGTACCGATCCGATCGGCCAGCCGTGAGGCGGCCACCGTGGCCACCGCGGCCAGAAGAGAGCTTGCCGCCAAGATGAAGCTGATGCTGGAGGCCGAAAGGCCAAGGACGCGGCTGAAGTACACGTTCACGAAAGGACCCACCAAGGCGCCACTGAAAGCGAAGAGCAGGGTGGCGCCCACGAGGAGCGTCGTCAGGCGGCGGGACTCCGCCGGCGACCGGTCAAGCGGCGGTGCCGTTCCTCCTGTAGCCACCTCTGGCGGCGGACCTTCTGACTTGTCCGTGGTGCGCGATATGGGTATGGCGGCCAGCAGGCCGACAAGGGCCCCAAAGGCGAGACTGATCCGAAAGGCCATGATGCTGTCTGCGCCGCCGAGGCCGAAAACGGTGGAGAAGAGAGCCGGGAGTTGGCCGCCGATCAGGCTGCCGGTGGTGCCGGCAATGGAGATGGCGGCGGAGTTGGCAGAGAAGACGAGGGTGCGTTGGGCCGGGCTGGTGTTGACGGCGAGGAACGGGGTGTAGGGGACGACCCGCATGGCAAAGCCGATGCCGGTCACGACATTTAGCAGGGCCAAGGCTACCGGGCTCGCCACCAGGCTCATGCCCAGTGCTCCCACGGCGATGACCAGCGTGCCCACAATGAGGACCGGACGCGGCCCCACCCGATCGGCAAGAGCGCCGGTGGGTATGGCCCCCACCGCAATGGCGCCCATCTGTACCAGGGACAGGAGACCGATGAAGTCCTCCTGGTAGCCGAGAGCGACCAGGTAGAGGTTGTAGAGCAAGAGGAAGATGCCCGAGACCCCCACATTGGACAGGAAGACCGTCCAGAGGAACAGGCTGGCATTCCGACCTATGCGCACCCCGCTGCCGCGGGCCCGGAGCAACTGCCGCAGTGCCATCCGCCTCGCTCATCGAGCGCGGGCGCCGGCGCCCGCAAGATGCTGGGACTGAGAGGCCGTCAGTATAGCTGTCGCCGACCGGCTGGCAAGCCATCGCTCGGTCCGGCGGGCGGAGAGTCTCTTGCCGGGACGCGGTGGCACGCTATACTCGCCGGCACTGATGTTGGACGGCAGGGGGAGCGAGGGAAGATGCTGACATGTCCCGAACAGCGCACGATTGAGGCTTTCAGAACAGCGTTTGGCTATTCGCCGGCGCTCATCGCCCGCGCGCCAGGCCGGGTCAATCTCATCGGCGAGCACACCGACTACAACGACGGCTTCGTCTTGCCGGTGGCCATCGATCGGGCGGTGTATGTGGCCGCCGCACCCCGTCACGACGACCGAGTGCGCGCCGTATCGCTCGACTACGGCGAGCGGGCCGAGTTCGGCCTCGCCAACGTGAGCCCGGCTCCGGAGCAGCGTTGGAGCAACTACGTGAGGGCGGTGGCTTGGGCGCTCCAGGACCGAGGGGTGACGCTGCGGGGCGCGGACGCCCTGGTGCACGGCGACGTGCCCATCGGCGCGGGACTCAGTTCGTCGGCGGCCCTTGAGGTGGCGACAGCCAGGGCGCTGCTTGCCGTAGCCGGCGAGGATTTGCCTCCGGTGGAACTGGCACTGACGGCGCAGGGAGCTGAGAACGACTTCGTGGGCATGCAGTGCGGCGTGATGGACCAGTTCATATCCGTGCTCGGACGCCGCGACCACGCACTGCTTATCGATTGCCGGTCGTTGGAGCACCGCCTGGTTCCCCTGCCGGCCGGGTACTCAGTGGTGGTGGCGAACACCATGAAGCAACGTGGTCTGGTGGACTCGGAGTACAACCGTCGCCGCGCCGAGTGTGAAGAGGGGGTACGCGTCTTTGCGGAGCGACTCCCGGGGGTCCGGGCGCTGCGGGATGTGGGGCGCGATCAGCTCGAGGAGTGCCGCGGTCTGCTCCGGCCGACGGTATACCGGCGCTGCCGCTACGTCGTGGAAGAGAACGAGCGCGTTCTCGCGGCGGGGCAGGCCCTGGTTGAGGGCGACCTGGCGGCCTGCGGACGGCTTATGGGTGAGTCGCACGCCGGGCTGCGTGATGACTACGAGGTCAGTTGCGCCGAGTTGGACCACATGGTTGAGGCGGCGGCCGATCTGCCGGGCCTGGTGGGAGCGCGCATGACGGGCGCCGGGTTCGGTGGCTGCACGGTGAACCTAGTGCAGTCGGACAGAGTAGACGCGTTCGCGGCGGAGTTGGCCAAG
>JAAYAV010000220.1 GCA_012719195.1 Anaerolineae bacterium
CCCGCCACCGTGCCCAGGATCATGACGCCGATCCAGGGCAGGAAGGGGAAGAAGTCCACTTGGTAGGGCGGCGGCTCGCCCACGCCCAGCCAGGCCAGCGCCGGGTTGGCGGGCGTAATCGTGGTGAGGTAGACGCCGGCCACCACCAGCAGCAGGCCCGGCACGAGGGCGCGCTTGCCCCAATCCAGGAAGAGGCTGGCGACGATGGTGGCAGTGCCGATCAGCTGCAGGATGCCGAAAACGACCACCGGCTGGCGGAAGTAGAGCCAGGTGGCGACGGTGATGACCAGGCCCCAGCCGATGAGCTTGAGGCCGCGAGAGAGATGGCGCGACCGCATCTCAGCGGCGCTATGCCGGCGGCGGCCGCGCTGGTGCACCAGCGCGAGGGCGATGCCGGAGTAGGTGACGAACTGCACCACGATGACGCTGGAGGCGGGCCGCCACTTGCCGTCGAAGGGTTCCGGCGGCAGGAAGCCGAACATCACCAGGTCGTAGACGAGGTGGAAGGCGACCATGAGCAGGATAGCCACGCCGCGGGCGGCGTCCAGCTCCCAGAAGCGCGCCGATCCGCCCTCGTGCCAGAGCAGCAGCCAGCGCGCCACCCGCTTCCAGGCGGGTGCACCTGGGCCCGGAGAACCTCTCCCCCTCGACACTACGCAAGGCGTAGTGTCTGTACCCCTCTCCCACGGGGAGAGGGGCTTTGCGGCTCCCCCTTCCTTTGCAGGGAAGGGGGTCCAGTGGTTCCGCTCCGCGGAACCGCGAGGGGGACTTGGTTCGCCGGAGCCGAGGGGCGGGACCATACGGACGCCGTGTCCTCGTCTACTCGGGCCGGACCCGGCGCACCAGATCGCGGGTGGCCTGGGCCATCAGGTCCAGCTCGGCGCCGGCGGTGACGAACTGGAAGCCCTTCTCGATCCAGCGGCCGGGGTCGTCGCCGCCGTAGATGCCGGGGATCTTGCCGGCGCGCTTGCAGGCGGCCAGCACCTCGAGGATGGCTTCCTCGTGGCGGGCCCGGCCGGAGTCGGTGGACGTGTCCAGCCCCAATCCCGCGGCCAGGTCATAGGGCCCGACCCAGCAGCCGTCCACGCCGTCTACCGCCATGATCTCGTCCACGTTCCTCAGGCCGGCGACGGTCTCGATCTGCACCGCCAGGAAGACCTGGTCATTGGCCTGGGCGATGTAGTTGTCCAGCCCGAGGTGGTCGGTGGCGAAGGCGCCCATGGAGCGGCCGCCCCTGGGCGGGTAGCGCATGGCGAAGGCGGCGGCCTCGGCCTCGGCGCGGTTGTTCACCATGGGAACGACGATCCCCAGGCTGCCGCGGTCCAGTAGGCGGCCGATGTCGAAGAAGTCGTTGCGGTGGACGCGGGCCATGGGGGTGGCCTTGCCCAGGCTGATGCGGGCGAAGGCGTCCATGGCCTCGTTCAGCTCCCAGGCGCCGTGCTGGCAGTCCACCAGGATGAAGTCGAGCCCGGTGTTGGCCAGGCTACCGGCGACGAAGGGCGAGCCGCTGGTGGAGACCACCCCGAGGGCGGGCTTGCCCGCCAGCATTCGCGCCTTGGCGGCGTTCGGTCGCATGTGTGTGCTCCTCGGTCAAGGTAGAGACATGATACGGGAGATTGGCCACGGAGTCACAGAGACACGGAGAGGGATATTCACCGCAGAGAGCGCAGAGGACGCAGAGAAGAAGGGAAATGGGGGGAGAGGGGGAAAGAGAGATAGAGGGAAGCCAATAAGGAGGGGAGAGGCATGATGAGGAGTAGGGGCGGCAGGTAGGGAGTAAGGCGGTCAAGGTCCTAGGGGATTTTCGCCCGATCACGATCTGGCCCCGCCCTCCATCTCGTCTCCAATCCCTTCCCCCTATTATCCCTTCTCTTTATCTCCTCTCCCTCTTTCTTCTCCGCGCTCTCTGTGTCCTCTGTGGTGATACCTCCCCCTCTGTGTCTCAGTGCCTCTGTGGCTACTCTCTCCCGTGGTGGCCGTTGCCGTCGTCGGGGGCGGTCTCGCCGCGCCAGAGGCGC
>JAAYAV010000221.1 GCA_012719195.1 Anaerolineae bacterium
ACGGATCGGCGCCCAAGTACGCCGGGCAGGACAAGGTCAACCCCACTGCCACCATTCTCAGCGGCATGCTCATGCTGCGGCATTTGGGCGAGACCAAGGCGGCCGACGCGGTCGAGCAGGCCGTCGCCGGTGTCATCGCCGCCGGAACGCATGTCACTTACGACCTCAAGCCTCACCGCGACGACCCGACTGCAGTGGGCACCGGTCAGATGGCCGAGGCGATCGCGAAGCAAGTGCAGCAGCTCATGGCGTAGAACCGCCCTCACGACGGTAAGGAGCCGGCAACATGACCAGAGTGGCCTTTCAGGGCGAGCAGGGAGCCTACTCGGAGGAAGCGGTACGGCAGCACTTCGGGCCCGACGTCGCAGCCGTACCGCAACCAAGCTTCCGGCGCGTCTTCGACGCCGTGGAGCGGGGCGACTCGGACTACGGCATGCTACCCATCGAGAACTCGGTTGCCGGCTCCGTCATCGCCAACTACGACCTACTTCTTGAGAGCGACCTCAAGATCGAGGCTGAAGTCTTCGTGCGAGTGCGCCACCACTTGCTGGCGCCGGAAGGGACCACGGCAGCGGACATACGCGTGGTTCGCTCTCATCCTCAGGCACTGGCCCAGTGTGAACGCTACCTGGCCTCGCGTGGATGGGATCCCCAGCCCGTCTACGATACGGCCGGCGCCGCCAAGGACCTGGCTGCCCAGCCGGAGCCGGGCGTGGCCGCCATCGCCAGTCGCCTGGCAGGCGAGATCTACGGGCTTCAGGTGCTGGACGCCGGCATCGAGGACTACCCCTTCAACTTCACTCGCTTCTTTGTCCTGGGGCGAGCCACCCCCGCCGCGACCGAGCAAAGCAAGACCTCGCTGGTCCTGGCGCTGCCGCACCATCCCGGAGCTCTGTACGAGTGCCTCGGCGAGTTCGCCACCCGGGGCATCAACCTCTCCAAGCTCGAGTCTCGCCCGCGGCGCAACCGGCCGTGGGAGTACGTCTTCTACATCGACTTCGAGGGCCACCCCAGCGAGCCCCGGACGCAAGAGGCTATGCTGGCCGTCCTCGGACGAGCCGCTTTCGTGAAGGTGCTGGGCTCCTACCCAGCGGCCAGCCTGCCGGACTAGTGCCTCGCGTGGCCTACTGAAGGTGAATCCCCCGCATTAGGCCTGAATCGGTTGACGGCCCGGCGCGCTTCCCGTAGACTCCGCTCGTCCGTGGGGTGCAGATGTCCGTAGCTTCCGACGTTAAGCAGAAGGTCGACATCGTCGATCTCATTTCGGAGTCCGTCGTCCTCAAGAAGGCGGGCCGGAACTACAAGGGCCTGTGTCCATTCCATCAGGAACGTACCCCCTCTTTCGTGGTGTACCCGGAGAACCAGACCTGGCATTGCTTCGGGGCCTGTTCTGAGGGGGGAGACGCCTTCTCTTTCGTGCAGAAGATGGAGGGAGTGGACTTCGGCGAGGCCCTTCGTATCTTGGCGCGTCGCGCCGGCGTCAGCCTGGAGCCCCAGACTCCCGAAGCCGTGCAGGAAGCGCGCGACCGCGACCGCCTGCTGGAGCTACTGGACCACGCCTCCGGCTACTTCTCCGAGCAACTGCAGAGTGCCTCCGGTGAGGAAGCGCGCCGCTATCTCGCCGGCCGGGGTATCGCCGCCGAGACTGCCGCCCACTTCCGCCTCGGCTACGCCCCCGATGCCTGGCGGGCTTGCCTGACACGCATGTCCGCCGATGGGTTCGCCCGCCACGAGATCATCGAGGCCGGCCTGGTGGTGGAGCGAGACGATGGCATCACCTACGACCGCTTCCGCAACCGCCTGATTATCCCGATCTGCGACCAGCGGGGCGCCGTAGTAGGGTTTGGAGCCCGGTCTCTGGACGGCTCGCATCCCAAGTACCTCAACTCCCCTCAGACTCGCGTGTTCGACAAGAGCCGGCTCCTCTACGGGCTCGACAAGGCCCGGCGGAGCATCGCCGATTCGGGCACAGCAGTGGTGGTTGAGGGCTACATGGACGTCATCTCCCTCCACCAGAGCGGGTTCCCCAACGCCGTCGCCAGCATGGGCACTGCCATCGGTGAGCCGCACCTGCAGGCGCTGGTGAAGGCGGCGCCACGGATAGTGTTGGCCCTCGACGCCGACGCCGCCGGCAACGCCGCGACGCTGCGCGGCCTGGCGCTGGCCAGCGAGACGCTGGAGGAGGAGGGCGCACCCACATTCGACGGATCGCTCCTTCGCTTTGAGCGGCGCCTCGCGGCCGAGATTCGCGTCGCCGTTCTTCCCGCCGGCATGGACCCGGACGATATCGTCAGGCGCGACGCGTCCCAATGGAAGACCCTGATCGCCGAAGCGCGGTCCCTGGTGGACTACAACTTCGAGGTGGCTCTCGCCGAGACCGACCTGAGTGACGCCAAGGGCAAGTCTCGCCTGGCACGCACCTTGCTCCCCATTCTCGCGGCCGTACCCGACCCCATCGAGCGCACCCACTACGTGGAGCGTCTTGCTCGGCTCATTCAGGTAGACGCCAAGGTGGTCGAACTGGAGCTCTCCGGCATGCGGGGACGACCCGGCCGCACCGAGCGGGCCGCCAGTATCGAAGTCGAAGTCGTGGTCACCACCAGCATCGGGCCGGAGGAGTACGCCCTCGGCTTCCTGTTGCGCAGTCCCGACACCGCCGGGCAAGTCGATGAGACCTTGGCCCAAGCCGGGTTGGAGCAGCTGTGCACGGCGGACTTCCAGGACGCCGCCAATCGCTCGCTATTCGAGTCCATCCGCGCTCAGGGCGCCGCCGACCGGCTATCGCTGCGGTCCTCGCTCAGCGCGCCGCTTCGCCAGCGCTACGACGAGATTCAGCGCATCTGGGCCGACGCGCCCGAGCTGGAGGACCGGGTCCTCACTCAGGACGGCGTCACTGCCTGCCTGCGCGTCCGCGAACGCCGGCTGCGACACCAACTCCGCCTGCTGGAACAGGCGGCAAAGGAGGTAGAGACACAGGAGGAGCGTAAGCAGCTCGAGACCGCCATCGGCTCGGCCACCCGCCAGGTACTGCTCTTGTCGCGGGCCCTTGCCGAACGGTCCTCGCTCAGGGTCAAGTCCTAGGGCCCAGATTGGCGGCCGCCCCCCTCTGCCGCGGTCTTCGGGCTCGCCGGACTCGTCTCAAGGAGGAGGAATGCGTGAAACCGCCCATGGCGATCGGGAGAGCCGGCGCGTAGAGGCCCTTCCCGGCGCAGAGTCGGAACCATATCCTGCTGTTGCCAGTCCGTCGCTGTTCACCGCAGCCGAGGAGAGAAGTCGCCCACCGACCTCCCGGCCGCCGGTTGCAGTCAGTGAGAACGAAGACTGCCCGCCTGAGATCGAGAACTACACGCCTCAGGGGACAATCGGAGACGGCGGCGATCCTCTCGCCATGTACCTGGCCGAGATAGCCCGCGTGCCCCTGCTGACCGCCGCCCAGGAAGCGGAACTGGGCCGGCTAATTCGCCGCGGACAGCTCGCGCGACGGCACCTCGATGGCGACCTCTTCCTCGGAGAGCAGAACGCGCTCCGTCGTCGCAAGCTGGAGCGGGCAGTGGACGAAGGAGAACTCGCTCGCGTCCACCTCATCCGTGCCAATCTTCGCCTTGTGGTCAGTATCGCCAAGCGCTACATGGGAACCCGAGTATTTCTGGGAGATCTTATCCAGGAGGGGAACTTCGGGCTCATGCGGGCGGTGGAGAAGTTCGACTACCGCAAGGGCTTCAAGTTCTCCACCTACGCCACCTGGTGGATCCGGCAAGCCATCAATCGCGCCGTGACGGAGCACTCTCGCGCCATCCGACTCCCCGCCCACATGGCTGACCAGGTGCGCCGCTATGCCCGTACTCGCAGCCAATTACAGCAAGACCTCGGGCGCGATGCCACCATCGAGGAAGTCGCCATCGCCATGGGAATTCTCCCTGGCGACGACCAAGAGGCTTTAGCCGACGCGCGCCGGCGCGGGGTCGCAATCCCTGCCGAGCTAAAGGCAGGTGTGCGCCGAGCCTGCGCTCGTGTAGAGCAGCTGGCCCAGGTAGCCCAGGATCCGGTTTCTCTCGAGGCTCCGGTGGGCGAGGACGGCGGAACCGTCATCGGTGACTTCGTCAGCGATGGGCAAGCAGTCGGGTTGGTGGAATCAGCCTCGCGCACGCTACTCGAGGATCACCTGCGTGACGTTCTAGGCGAGCTGAGCGACCGGGAGCGCGAGGTGCTCGAGATGCGCTTCGGCCTCAGCGGGGAACCGCCGCGGACGCTGGAGGACATCGGTGTCGCCATCGGGGTGTCGCGAGAGCGGGTGCGCCAGATAGAATGCCGCGCCCTCAGGAAGCTACGTCAGCCGTCTCGCAGCAACCGTCTGCGGGACTACTTGTCCTGAAAGTCCTTGCGATAGACGGAAGTGGGACGGCGCGAGAGGGAGAACCCTAGGCTCCGGTAGAAAAGCTGCGACTGGGTGTTCTCCCGCTGCGTGTTCAGCGAGAGCCCCCGTACGCCCATGCCCGACATCCGCTGCAGGATCTCTCGCAGCAGGCGGGTGCCGATGCCACACCGTTGCTGCCGGCGATGCACCGCGAGCCTCACCACGTGACCGGAGCGCCCCTGGTTGGTGCCGCAGATGTACCCCATCACGCCCGCATCGTCCTCGGCCACCAGAAAGTGGGGCATCTGCATCAGGAACTCGTGCGTGGTCTGGGGCCCGTTGCGCCAAGGCACTTCGAAGGCAGACCAGTCCACCGTCACGATGGCATCTAGATCGGCTGCCTCGGCCGGGCGGACGCGGCACTCCAGATTGCCCTCTCGGGCCAGGTAAGCCCCAGGCCGGTGCAGCCCCACAATCTCTCCCCGACGGCGGAACCCAGCATGCTCCAGGTGCGGGACCAACCAGCGGTCATCGCCGATGAAGGAGACACCCTGCGCCCCGACGTCCGCGCAGGCCGGCTCGGCCCAGTCCATCACTGACTCCACCACTCGGGCCGTCGAGTGACCAGGCCGGACCACCAGGCCGCGGATCATCGAGAAGGGCTGATCGACGGTCAGATAGAAGAAGGCGGCAATGCGGCCGTCCTGTGACACCACCCGCACCAGACCACTGGCCAGGATCTGCGCCAGGCGCACGGTCTGAAAGCGGAGATGACTGCGTTCGCTCCAGCTCATGAGCAAGCGCAGTTCGTCAAGTTCGTCCGGCGCGGCGACGCGCACGTCCGATCGGGTGGTGATGGGGCCGTCTACCATAGGCAAGATGCTAACAGCCGCTGGTCGCCACCGTCAAACCTGGCCCAAGACCTGCTACTACCGGTCGGAAGCCGGTCGGTCTCGGGCCGGCGCTGACGGAGTCAGGCCTGGAGGAGGCTTGTACCTTAGCCGGTCGGCCACTATAATCGCCGCGCAGGCTCAAGCATCGACGACATCGGGTATGGTGCCGCGGTCGTCCAACGGAGGTACCTCATGAAACGAGTCGGCATTGTCGGATGCGGAACCATGGGCACCACCCATGCCCAAGCGTGGCGTTCCACCGACGCAGAACTGGTAGGCTTCTTCGATGTTGATCCCGAGGCCGGACAGCGCGCGGCGGAAAGGTTCGGTGTCGCCGCCTTCTGCGACCAGGACGCCTTGCACCAGGCGGTGGACATCGTGGACGTCTGCACTCCCACCTACACGCACCGTGAAGTGGTCATTGCCGCGGTGCAAGCCGGCCGCCACGTGATCTGCGAGAAGCCGATGTCCCTCAGCGTCGAGCACTGCGCCGACATGATCCGGGGCGCGCGCGACAACAACGTCCGCCTGTTCATCGCCCAAGTGGTGCGCTTCTTCCCGGAGTACGCCGCCGCCAAGCAACTCATCGACGACGGCGCCATCGGCAAACTGGGAGTGATTCGCCTCACCCGCGGTGGCACGCACCCGGCGGAGGGTCCGCGCGGCTGGTTCGCTGAGGAGTACCGCTCCGGCGGGGTGGTGCTTGACTTGATGGTCCACGACCTCGACTACGCCCGCTGGCTGGGCGGCGATGTTGAGCGCGTGTTCTGCCAGCGCCATCTCGGCCCGGCGGCGGACTATGCCCTCGTCACGCTGCGCTTCCGGAACGGAGCCATGGGCCACGTCGAGGGTAGCTGGGCCTACCCTTCTGGCTTCCGCACCGGCTTCGACATCGCCGGCGACGACGGCCTCATAACCCACAATAGCGAGGAGAGCGTCCCGCTCACCATTCGCTATCGCGACAGCGGCCAGGGCGCCGGCCGAGTCACCGTACCCTCGAGCCCACTCTTCCCGGAGGATAGCCCCTACGCTCTCGAGCTACAGCACTTCGTGCATTGCATCGAGACCGGCGAGGAGCCTCTCGTGACGCCCATGGACGCCATGGCCGCCGTGCAGGCGGCCACAGCGGCGCGAGAGTCGGCACTGCTCGGCCGTCCAGTGGTACTCCAGCCACTAGCCATCTAGGGAGCGCAGACATGAGTCGCATAGGTATCTTGAGCTACGCCCACGTACACGCCTCTGCCTACGCTTCCTGCTTGCGCCGTCTGTCCAACGTCGACTTCATCGGCATCGCCGACGAGGACCGTGACCGGGGGCAGCAAGCCGCCGACGCCAACAGCGTCCCCTTCTTCTCCTCCTATGACAGCTTGCTGGCGGAGAAGCCGGACGGCGTAATCATCACTTCGGAGAACATCAAGCACCTGCCGCTGACCCGGCTGGCAGCCGAGGCCGGGGCTCATGTTCTCTGCGAGAAGCCCATCGCCACCACCATGGCCGACGGTCGCGAGATGGCGCGCCTTTGCCGGGAGCACAACGTCAAGCTGATGATCGCTTTCCCCTGTCGCTACTCGCCCGCCGTCCAGGCCGCGAAGCGGGCCCTGGACAACAAGCAACTGGGCCGCATATTCGCCGTGAAGGCGACCAACCGCGGCCAAATGCCCGGCGGCTGGTTCACGAACCGGGAGTTGGCGGGCGGCGGCGCCGTCATCGATCACACCGTCCATATCATGGATCTGGTGGGCTGGTTCTGGCGCTCGCCCGTCAAGCGCGTCTACGCTGAGGTAGGCCAGGACTTGCTCTGGAAGGAGGGCGTGGACGACTCCGGTCTCATAAGCTTCCGCCTCAACAACGGCATGTTCGGCACCCTCGATGCCAGTTGGTCGCGCCCCAAGACGTACCCCACCTGGGGCGACGTGACCATGGAGATCGTCGGGGAACTGGGTTGGCTGCAGCTGAACATGACCGGCCAGGAGATCACCCTCTACAGCGACGCCCGCCAGGGGATCTCCTTGGTGCCATGGGGTAGCGACATCAACTTGGGTCTCGTTCGCGACTTCGTGGACGTGATCGGCTCCGATCGACCTTCGCCCATCACCGGCGAGGATGGGCTGTACGCCCTCGAGGTGGCCCTCGCTGCCTACCAGGCCGCCGGGGCCGGTGCGGTGGTGGAACTGCCGCTGGAGTAGTATAACGCGGCGGCCGGGGCGGCTAGGGCCGTGACCGACCGCGCTCTCAGCTACCAGGAGGAGCAAATGGACAGCATCGGTATCGGCGTCATAGCCTGCGGTGCTATCGCCCAAGAGGCGCACCTACCCAACTACACCAGTCACCCCAAGGCCAAGCTGGTGGCGGTGGCTGACATCGACGAGGCACGGGCCAAGGAAGTCGGCGAGCGCTTCGGCGCCGAGCACGTCTACACCGACTACCGGGACCTGCTCGCCCGCGACGACATCCAGGCCGTCAGCGTCTGCGGCCCCAACTGCGTGCACGCCGAGCACACCATCGCCGCCGTCAACGCCGGCAAGCACGTGCTGTGCGAGAAGCCCATGGCCATCAGCCTGGCCGAGGCCAACGACATGATCGCCGCCGCCGAGGACGCGGGCGTACAGCTGATGGTCGGCTTCACTCACCGCTTCCACCACTTCAACCGCAAGGCGCGCGACCTGGTGGCCGACAACGTCATCGGCCGCCCGCTGACAACACGAGTGCGCTTCGCTCACACCGGCCCCTACACTTCCTGGGGAGCCAAGAGCGACTGGTTCTTCAAGCCCAAGATGGCCGGCGGCGGCGCCGTGCTGGATATGGGCATCCATGCCCTGGACATCGCCCGCTTCGTGCTCAACCAGGAAGTCCGCACCGTCCAGGCCAACCTGGCCACCCTCAGCCACGACATCCAGGCCGAGGACACAGCCATCATCTCGCTTGAGTTCATGAGCGGGACGTTGGGCTACATCGAGACCGGCTGGCATTCGCGGCCTGGCCCTCTCGGCATCGAGATCTACGGATCCCGCGGAACCTTGCTGGTCGACTACCAGACCCCCATCCGCCTCTGGACCGAGGCCAAGGGCTGGCAAGAGATCACCGAGTTCCCCGAGGGCGGTGGCTGGCCGGCCGAGGTACACTACTTCGTCGACACGTTGCTGGCCGGCGGAGAGGTCGACCCGAACGGGTACGACGGTCTCGCCTCCGTGCGGGCCGCCCTCGCCGCCTACGACTCGCACAAGCTGGGCGTGCGCGTCTCGTTGGCTTAGCGGCCGCAGAGAAGGGTAAGCCCGGTACAGACCGCGGCCGGCCGCGCGATCTCTGCGCCCGACCGCCTGGAACCGACCACCCGAGAGTCTCTTCGCAAGCGCCAAGGAGGACTGCAATGACAGGCCATGTCACCGGCCGAACTCGATTGCTCTACCTGCTTCTCATCGTCGCCCTGACGGCGGTGCCTACCCTGGCCCTGGCACAGGAAGGCGCCACCGAGGCGCAGCTGCTTCCCGACGCCTATACCAGAGACCACGAAGTCGTGCTCATCAACCGCACCGACGGCCGCATCGTCATCCGCGACTTCGCCGTCGGCCCCAACATGCGCGACCTCAGCGGCAAGTACGATCAGTGGGGCGGACCGTACTACAACGTCGCCACCGGAGACTTCAACGGCGACGGCACGCGGGAGATCATCGCTACCGGGGGAGCGGGCGTAACCGTGCCCGGGCCCGTTCTGAACGTCTGGGACCCGGTGGCGGCCAATCCCGCCTCCCTCGTCCCCAACCATACCTCTGTCCTGCCCAGCCCCTACTACTGGGCGCTGGTAGCGGCTGCGGACGTGGACGGCGACGGCCGCGACGAGATCGTGGCCGTGCATACCACCGACGAACCCGGCAACATCAAGGCCCGCGTCGTCTGCCTGGAGCTGGAAGGCAGCACCTGGCGTGAGAAGTGGAACCTCGCCACCGGCGGCTCCTTCCGCGATATGATCCTGGCCGACTTCAACGGCAACGGCATGGCGGACATCATCTTCGCCCGAGACTACCGCTACGTGCTGGTCCTTGACGGCCTCAACCCCAACATCGAGCACTTCAACGCCCAGGTCGGCGGACCCACCGGAGTGGGCGAGTGGGACCGCATCCGCATGGGTGATGTCACCGGCGACGGCGTTCGCGACCTGGTTCTGATGCGCCGGATGCAGGCCGTCGAGGGCAACTTCCCGGCGGCGGTACTGATCATCACCCCCACCACCCTGAGCACCTACACCGACGGCTTCGGTTGGGGCTTCGGCGATCCGCCCGAGGACATCCAGCTGGTTGATTTCGACAGCGATGGCCGCCTGGAGATCGCCGCCATGAACACCGGCGAGTTGGCGCGCATCTACGTGCTCAACCCGCGGATGAACGACACCGTCAACAACAACACCATGGCCGAGTTGTGGATCGGCGACCGCGAGTGGGGTCCCAACCTGGCCGTGGGCGACGTGAACGGTGACGGCCGCTACAACTTCAGCCTGGTGCACACCACCGAGAGCGATTACCTGCCAGACTACTTCCTGCGCGTGCTCGGGTTCCATGAGGCGGGCGGCTACGCGGACGACACCACCTACTTCCCTTACTCCTACAACTTCGTCACCGCCAACCTGGACGGCACCGGCGTCTCGGCCAACCCCACCATGAGCGTTCCCTCCGCCGTGACTCTCTACTACCAGACCAGCAGCGCCACCGGCACCAGCCAGACCATCACCGTGGCCAACCTCACCACCGGCTCCTTCACCTGGACGGCCAACAAGACCACGGCCGCGGCCTGGCTCAAGCTAGAGCCGGCGTCGGGCCCGTCCGGCACTGTGCTCACCTTCTCCGTCGACCCGGCCGCGCCTCCGGTGAGCTCCACCCAGGCGGTGGTGCACATTCTGGCCAGTTCACCCGGCATCCCCGTCATCAACGGCGACCAGTACCTCACTGTGCGCGTGGAGGTGGTGGACGAGTTGCACACGCAGTACCTGCCGCTGGCTTTCAAGACCGGTCAGTAGCAGTAGCCAGTCTCGCGCAAGCAGCACCGGAGGGCGGCCTCGACGACCGCCCTCCGCCGTTTCTCTGCCTCAATTCCGACAGACTTTGACGCCTGTGCTATACTCGACGAGTGATGCGACGCCGAGTGCTAGGCGCCCGTCACCGTCCCTGCTGGAGCGGGGACGCTCAGCAAAGGAGACCCATATGGGACAAGACCTCTGGTTCAAGGCTGAAACCGAGCTACAGTCGCACCGCGACCGCGTGGCTCGCTGGAATCGCGCCATCCTCGAAGGCTCCAACCAGGCCGTGGCACGCCAGTACTACGAGGAGATCCAGGGCCTGGAGTCCAAGTGTGCCGCCGCCGAGATCGCCCTCAACACCTGCAAGTTCTCCCCGCCGGAAGACGAGGGACTTGCCGATAAGCTGGAAGGGGCGCTCACCGACCTGCGGGAGGCAATAGACAGCTTCCGCGACCGCTTCCTAGGCGGTGAGGACGAAGCCTGATCGGCAGCGCGGCTAGCCCGCCGCGAGTGAAGGCGCAATGACGGAACTGACCATAGGCCTGGGCCAGATGCCGGTTCGGGGCGGTTGCCCCAATGAAAACCTGGCCCAGGCCGTTCATTATGTCGAGCTCGCGGCGGAGGCGGGTTGTCGGGTACTCCTCTTGCCCGAGTGCCTCGATCTGGGCTGGACCCACCCCTCGGCGCGAGAACTGGCGCAGCCCCTCCCCGGTCGCCACAGCGACCAACTGGCGAGAGCCGCCCGCCAGCAGAGGATCTACGTCGTGGCGGGCCTGGTGGAGCGCTCCGGCGACCGCTGCTACAACTCCGCCGTGCTCCTCTCCGACGATGGTGAGCTGCTCTGCGTCCATCGCAAGGTCAACGAGCTGAGCATCGCCCACGACCTCTATGAGCTAGGCGACCGGCTGGGCGTGGTCGGTACTTCTCTGGGGAGCATCGGCCTGGCAATCTGCGCCGACCTCTTCCCCACCTCCCTCGCCCTGGGCCACAGCCTGGCCCGGCTGGGGGCGCAGCTGATCCTCTCCCCCTGCTCCTGGGCCATGCCGGCCGACCACGACAACCAGCGCGAGCCCTATGGCGCCCTCTGGTTAGCAGCCTACAGCGAACTGGCCCGCCTCTACGACCTCACCGTGGCCGGGGCCAGCAATGTGGGCTGGATCGAAGCCGGTCCCTGGGCGGGGCGGAAGTGCATCGGCAACTCCCTGGCCGTGGGCCCGGGCGGCAGCGAGCTAGCGCGTGCGCCCTACGGGGTGGAGGCGGCCGGCCTGGTGGCCTTCACCACTGTGCTACGCCCGCCAGTGGCCCGCGGCGCCGACCTGGCGCCCGCCCTCGCCGCCCGCGGCTACGCCGGCCCCTAGTACCCGTCGCCTCCCATCCAGGCCCGCTCCGCGCCTTCCGCCGCCAGGGGACCCTGCCCTCGCTGGGGCAGATCGCGCACGTCCTCTGCCGCCTGCAGGCGCTCCCATGTCGTGGAGATGAACGCCAGCCGCCGCCACCGGCGGGCCGGCACCGGTCGCTCCAGCTCGCTCAGCGGACCGAGCCGCAGACAGAGGTAGAGCCCCTCCGCCCGCGGATGGTCGGACTCCTCCGGAAGCAGGTCTCGCCGCCGTACCACTTCGCAGCGCTCGATCTCCGCCCAATAGCGCACCGCCGCCCCCTCCGCTCCCAGCGAAGCGGTCAGGTAGAGCGCCAGATAGTGGGCAGCCAGGTGCGCCGGCGCTCGCGCCAGTGGAATGCGGTACCAGTGCTCCTCCCGCGCCCGCCGTAGGTCCTCGTGGTTGTTTAGGACGGCCACCAACACCGGCGTGGCCTCACCCGGCAGCGATGACGCCAGCGCCCGTCTCACAGCGCTCCTCCAGCGCGGCCAGGTCTCGCCGCAGCTTGATGAGAGCCAGGTCCTTGGCCTTCGCCTCCAGCATCACGTCACAGTCCCGCCCGGGAGGCAGTAGGCGCGCGAAGCCCAGGTAGCTGAAGGGATCCAGGTAGTCTCCGTGCTGGCGCGGCTGCGGCGGCCGGCGGCCCTGTCCCGTCTCGGGAGAAGAGAAGTGCAGTTTCGGGCGTCTCTCGTCCGGCCAGGTTCCCAGCGCCCGCGCCACTGCCTCGCCTTCCGGCAGACCGGCCGGGTTGTGGCAGCGCAGGTGCAGGTAGTCCAGCACCAGCGGCAGCCCCGCCCCGGTGGCGGCGGCCAGCGATTGCTCCAAGGTGGCGCCGTGGTCCTCGTTCTCCAGCGCCAAGTACTTCCGAGCCGCCGGGCCGAGGGCATCCACTCGCCGCCGGAAGCGTTCCTGGGCCCTGGCCGGCTCCCCACCGCCCAGGTGCACCACCGTCAGTGCCTGCCCGTCCGGATCTAGCCGCTCCCACAGTGCCCCCCAGGCCTCGGCGGCCGTCAGGCCCGCCTGGGCCACCTCGTCATCATCGCTTCCCAGCTGCACCTGGAGCAGAGGATGAGCCGTGAGCCGGATGCCATCGGCCCGGAACGCCGGGCGCAGCCAGTCCAGCATACTCTGGCACGCGTCCAGCTGGTACCGGAAGCGCGACCCGTCGGCGGCCGTCGCCACCGGTACCAGCGCTGTCGCCACCCGGTATAGCCCCACCCCCAGCGCCTTCGCCTGTCGCAGCAAGTCCCAGAGGCAGAGCAGGCTCACGCTGAGATGGCGCCTCTCCGGCGGCAGCCGGGTGTCGTGGGTGAGCAGATCGGGCCGGCTGAGCAGGGCCGGACCGGTGCCCCAGCGCACCATCTACTCCTCCGGCAACGGCCGCCGGCCCTGTCGGCGCGCCGCCCGTGCCAGCGCCGGCTCCCGGCAGAGGACCGTCTCCACCCCCAGGCGGGCGGCCACGGCCAGCACCAGCGCGTCGGTGAGCGACAAGCCCTCCTCCGCTCGCCGAAGAGCCTGGGCCGCCGTCCAGTCGCGCGGCTCCAGGGGCTGGAAGAGCAACTCGCCCCCGACCACCGCTCCCAGGAGGCGGTCTCCCGCCGCCTCATCCAGCAGCCGTTCCGCCAGTTGGACTGCTTCCGTAATCACCGGCGCCAGCGCTACCAGCCCTCCCGCCTGCGACAACGCCGCCACGGCCGCCGCGTGGCCTTCATCGGAGCGGTCGGCCAGGGCATACAAGCCCCCGCTGCTCACCAGGGCCGCCATCACCGCCGCTCCGTGTGCATGCCCGGGCGCCGCGATACGTCCGATCGTCCGCTCTCGCCGACACCGACGAATGACGGCGACTGTCCCTCCTCGCCGCCGGCGATGTAGGCCGCCACCGCTTCCCGGATCATCTCCGAGGGGCGGCGCCCCTGTCGCTGAGCCAGTTGTTTGAGCCCGATCCAGTCTTCTTCCGGCAGAAGCACGGTCGTACGACGCATACGCACCTCCGCTCATATGATAGCATATGCATATATGCCTTTTCAAGGGTAAGGTCGGCGTAGAACCGGGGAATCAGCCAGATCCGACCAGGCGACGGCGGCCGGCTAGCGGTTTGGCCGCCAATTCGGCGGGCGCGGACGACTGACAGCCGCATCGCCCTGGAGGGCGAAGCGCCAGGGACGGCGGCGCGCGGCATCATCGGCGCCCAGACCCACCCGCGGCCCACTTGTGACCAGGGGCGCGGCCACCGGTTCTCCCTCCTCCAGCCACAGGTCCACACCGCGGCAGAGGTCGGCGCCGTCCAGGCCGAGGTTCACCGCCAGGGCCTGGCACAGCTTGCCCGGTCCATTGGTCAGGCCGTCACCGTGTCGGCCGCGCCGCCGCTCCATCTCCTCCAGCCCTTCCAGCGGGCGCAGCGCTCGCAGCAGCACCGCCCCCGGCCGGCCATCCCCCTCCCCCACCAGGTTCAGACAGTGGTGGACGCCATAGATGCGATAGACGTAGGCATGGCCGGGAGGTCCGAACATGGAGCGATTGCGCCGGGTGGCGCCGCGGAAGGCGTGGCTGCCGGCATCGTCGGCGCCGCCATAGGCCTCCGTCTCCACGATGACGCCGCTCAGGCGCTGGCCGGGCAACTCCCGCACCAGCACCCGGCCCAGTAGATCGCGCGCCAGCGTGACGATGTCGCGGGCGTAGAAGTCGCGTTCCAGGATGGGGCCCACCATCACCCCGGCGGCGGTTCGCCCCGCAGCCGTCGCAGGGCCCGGCGCACGCTCTCCCAGTGGGGTCGCACCTCGCTCACGTAGGCCTGGTCGATGGGGTGATCGCTGTAGCGGGCCTCGACGAACGCCTCGGTAACCGCCTGCAAGTCCACTTCCGTTTCCGGAAGACGCTCCTGCAGGCGCTGGCCGTATTCCTCCGGCGTCTGGTGGCTCCGGCGCGCTGTTCCGGCTCGGGTCGCACGCTGCACCAGCGACAGGTAGTAGTAGCGCACCGTCTCCCGCGGACCGCGTGGTCGCCTCCGCCAGCCCCGGCCCGCCTGCCCCACCCGGCTCTGCAGACGGCTCCTCACCTCTCGCCCCACCGTGGCGCCCACCTGCGCTGCCCCGCGCCACAGGGCGACCAGCGCCTCCAGGAGGGACGCCAGGCCACGCCGGAGCGTGCTCAGAAGCCCAAAGCGGTCCAGCGTGTCCCGGTGCTCGCGCAGGAAGTTGCGCAGGGCGTACACCACCATGGCGATTGCCACTGCCCACATGCCGACCGTCTTCGCCACCTCCAACCAGGGCAGGTCGCTCCCGGCGGCGGCGGCCGACTCCGGCACGACCATGGGAGTCGGCATGTCGGGGGCCTCCGCACCGCTCCCCCGGGACAGCAGCCAGCGCAGCGGGTAGAGCAGGAGGCCGACCAGGTAGAGGAAGGCGTAGGCCACGGCCACGATCACGCCGGCTGCGGCGTTGAAGGCGTACCCGAGAGCCTCCAGCAACCCCACCGAGTAGTCCACCGGCAGCAGCAGGGCGACCGCCAACACCAGCAGCAGCAGCCCCGTCACCAGGAAAGGCCAGCGCCGCGCCACCGCCGCCGAGATCTCCGCCTCCTCGTGCTGCCAGCGGGTACGCAGCAGCGTCAGGCGTGCCTCCGCGACCAGAGCCAGCCCCAGGACGAAGTATGCGAGCACGTGCAGTATCAGGGCGCGGATGGTGCCACGCCCGAAGTCGACTATGGCGGCCACGTCCACGCGCGCCATGCCGGAGAAAATAAGGATGAGCACCCCTCCGGCCAGGAAGACGCTCACAACCCGCTGGAAGGCGGCCGTGTGTTGCACGCGTCGTACTGGGCTGCCCGCCCACAGGTCGTACTCCGGCGAGGTGATGGGAGGAGCCTTCTCCAGCGGGTGGAACTCGATGTCCTCGAACCAGCCTACCAGTGCGTTCGAGAGGCCCCAGAAGCCCAGCACCACGCCCGCAGCCAGGAAGAACTCCAGGTTGAAGAGACGCTCCAGCTGCCCGCCCAGGTGGGGCAGGCCCTGCCAAAGGAAGCGAAGGACGAGGGTGAACAGCACCAGGATCACGGCCTCGGCCAGGCGGTAGCGGGTCTGTTCGTCGCCGCGCAGCTCCCGCCGCGCGATGGTCCGGCGAGACAGATGCGCCTCCAGGGGAACGACCAGGACCGCCGCCCCCAGGTAGCCGCCCCGCCAAGGCAGCCCCATGGCCGCCGCCAGTTCCAGCAGGGCCAGTACCAGCACGTAGAACATGCCGGAGACCAAGAGCAGACGCCACCACATACCCAGTGATATGCGAACTGATCTGGTTCTTGGGGCGGCGCTCATAGAGCCATCCGCGCCAGTTCCTGGCTCTGCCGCACCTTCCACACCGTGGCACCCGCCTGCTCCAGCACCTGACCGTGGCGTTCCAGGTCGACGTGGTAGTCCACCAGCGCCGTCACCACCCGGAACCCGGAGCGGCGCAGCTGCAGCACCTTGGCCGGCAGGCTCTCCCCGGTGCCACTGATGATGAGGACGGTGCAGCCCCACGGAAGGCCCAGTACCTGGCGCTGGAAGAAGGAGTCGAAGGGTTCCCACTCCTGCGTCTCCACTCGGCCCAGGACCTCGAGGGCGGCCATGAGGTGCGCTTGTCCGGTGCGCATGCCCAGTGTCGGGCCCGGGCCTCCGTCCTCGGCCAGCGGATCGCACCCGTTGCTGGCCAGGCTGAACGGTTGTCTCTGAGTGTGCAGCCGGCTGGCGATGGAAGCGGCCGTGGTGACGGCCAGTTCAGCGGTGATGGCCACGTAACCGGCCTGATAGTGGGCCCGCTCCAGATCGAGCAGAATGGCGGTGTCCAGGCTGATCACCGGGTCGAACACCTTGGTCTGAAGCTTCGCCTGCGCCGCGCTGGCTCGCCAGTGGATGTGACGCAGGCTGTCACCCGGCCGGTAGTCGCGCACCCCGCCCACGCGCGTGGGATCGCGGTGGATGGCGTCCGGCCGGCGGATGGTACCGAAGGGGGAGCGGGAAGGCAGCCCCAGGTCCTCCAGCGCCACCAGGCGCGGGTACACCACCAGGCTGCTGATCCCCGCCTCCGCGGAGAGCTCGCCGTCCGCTGCCAGAAGGTCGCCGCTGCTGAGCACCAGCGGGCCGACCTCGTAGTAGCCTCGGCGCCGGCAGTCAAGCTCGTAAGAGAAGCCGGCCTTCTCGCGCGGCATGAGGCTGAGGGCGCGGTTACGCACCGGCGGAAACCCGAGGGGCTGGGGCAGGCGCTCCTGCAGGTGCAGCCAGGGGAGCGGTAGCCAGCCGTCGTTCACCACCTCTATCTCCACCCGGTGGCGCTCGCCCCAGAAGCAGCGTCCCTCCATGCTCCTCTCCACCCGCACCTGCGCCAGGCCCCGCCGCACCCACAGGCGCGACAGCAGGTAGACACCGAAGAAGACGTAGAGGACGTAGAAGAAGAAGTCCACGCGCATGAGGGCGGCCACGATGAAAAGGACGACGATGAACAGCCCCATGTCCATGGCGGCGGCTCAGCCCTTCACCGGAGACGACATGCCCAGAGGTTCGGCCCCTGTCGCCGTTGAGTGGTGGCCCGCGTGCTCGGCCGGCAGCGGTCGCAAACCGCCTACTCCCCGAGGTCCAGCGGGGTGGATTCCAGCACTTGGCGGAGCACGGCGGAGACCGATCGGCCTCGCAAAGCGCTCTCGGCCCGGACGATGAGGCGATGCGCCAGCGTCGGCTCGACCAGCTCCTTTACGTCATCGGGCTTCACGAAGTCTCGGCCGCGGATGGCGGCCAGCGCCTGCGCCCCCTTGAAGAGGGCCAGGCTGCCCCGGGGGCTGGCCCCGAGGGTGAGGTCGGGGTGGCTCCGGGTGGCCTGTACCAGCCGCACGATGTAGTCGGCCACGGTGTCGTCGACATGCACGTCCCAGACCCGCTCCGCCAGTTGGGGCAACTCGGGGCCGTCCACCACCTGCGCCACCGCCGCGATGGGATGCCTCCGCTGCAGCAGCCGCAGCATGCGCACCTCCTCCTCGCCCTGTGGATAGCCCACCGACAGGCGCAAGAAGAACCGGTCCAGCTGCGCCTCCGGAAGAGGGAAGGTGCCCTCGTACTCCACTGGGTTCTCGGTGGCCAACACCAAGAAAGGAGGCTCCAGCGGATAGGTGACGCCATCGGCGGACACCTGTCGTTCGCCCATGGCCTCTAGCAAGGCCGACTGTGTGCGCGGGGTGGCGCGGTTGATCTCGTCCGCCAGCAGGACATTGACGAAGACCGGTCCCGGCCGGAACTCGAACTGGCCCGAGGCCTGGTTGTAGATCGAAACGCCGCTGATGTCGTTGGGAAGCAGATCGGGAGTACACTGCAGGCGCTTGAAGCTCAGGCCCAGCGAGGCCGCCACCGCGCGAGCCAGCATGGTCTTCCCCACTCCCGGTACGTCCTCGATGAGCACGTGCCCCTCGCACAGCAAGGCCACCATCACCAACTCGACGGCCTTCTCCTTGCCGACGATGACCTGCGCCACATTGGCGGATACGGCCTCGGCGAACTGCTTGACCCGCTCCATGAGCCTCCCCATCTTGCTGCACCCGGATGCGGGCATGCTACGGG
>JAAYAV010000222.1 GCA_012719195.1 Anaerolineae bacterium
AGTGCTGCCAGGGTCGTGCTACTTGGATCAGGGGACGGCAGCGTCGCTACGTACGACACGACGCCCGATTCGCGTTGGGTCATCTACCGAGCGGGCGGCACAGGCTCGCCGATGAGGATCTACCGCGTCCACACCTTGGGCCGCGACGACAGCGCCGAACCGATCAGCAGGTCGTTCTTGCCCACGGGCAGCCTAGCGATCAGCCCCGATAGCTCTCGTGTCGCCTTCATCGCCAGCGAGGCCAGCGGGGCGCCTCTCGACGTCTGTGTCGTGTCCGTGGGATACCCCGCCTATGTGGTGCGCGTGAGCGATAGCCCCGACGTCTCGCGGGTGGTGGCTCAGTTCGTCCCCTCGGCGGACGGCTCCGAAGTGTTCTACCGCGCCGACCACGACGTGGCCGGCACCGTGGAGCTCTACCGCGGCTCGCTGGTGGCGCCGCCGACCAAGATCAACGACCCCCTCGGTGCCGGCGGCAACGTCGTCGCCTTCGAGATCGATCCTAGCGGCGCCGTCGTCTATCTGGCCGACCAGGAGACTGATGGAGCATTCGAGCTGTTTTCTGTCCTCCCCAGCTATCCGCCCCCGGCCACGAAGATCAGCGACACGCTGGTGACCGGCGGCAGTGTCAGCGCGTTCCGCATCAACTCCGTCCGCCAGCGCGCGGTGTATCTGGCCGATCAAGAGACGCCCGGAGAAGCGGAGCTCTATGCGGTCTTTGTGGAGGGCCCCGTCACGGGGGCAGGACCGGCGGTGATCAAGCTCAGCGGTCCCTTGGCTGCCGGCGGAGAGGTGCTGGACTTCGGCCTGACAGCCGACGGAAGCCGAGTGGTCTACCGCGCCCGGCAGGATAGCGCCGACGTGGCCGAGCTATACGTCGCCGATTACGGACCCTTCCGGTTCGGCTTCGACGCCACCGCTCTCACCGTGGCTGAGGGCGCAGGCGCGGCAAGCGTCACCGTTCGCCTGAGCGAGGCCTCGATCGGCCCAACCAGCGCAGACTACGTCGTCGGCGCCGACTCTGAGGGTGGCGCCACCTCCGCCGACTTCGGGGCGACCTCCGGCACTCTTCTGTTCGCCCCGGGCGAGACGGAGAAGACGGTGTCCGTCACCATCCACGACGACGGTATTGACGAGGATGACGAGTGGTTCGAGGTCTCGCTCGTGAGCGCGACGGGGGGCTACCTGCGCTATCCAGCCAGCGTGCGAGTGACGATCGTTGATGACGATCAACCGCAGTCGACTCCTACGCCGGATCCGACGCCGCAGCCGACGCCGCAGCCGACACTGGAACCGCCGCCGACTCCCACGCCGGCGCCGACTCCCACGCCGGCGCCGACGCCGAAGCCGACTGAGACCGCCACCCATCTCGGTCTTCACTTGCCGCTGGTGCTCAAGTAGGTGAGTGCAGTTGAGGCGAGGGATCTTCCGGCTGCATCCCGATTTGCGTAGACCTGGGGAGGGTGGTACTATAGGCACGTTCTGCAGAGCTACGGCAAAGCAGGATGAGACACAACCGACAGCCACTGCACAACGAATGAGCTTGAGGATCACATCCGAAAGGCCAGCAGAGTACAGGGGCAACAGACAGATGGAGGCCAATTAGGATGGCAGATCAAGTGACCGGCACAGTGAAGTGGTTCAACAGGGACAAGGGCTACGGCTTCATCGTTCGCGATGATGGCGAGAAGGACGTCTTCGTCCACTACAGCTCGATCGAGGGTTCGGGCATCCGCAACCTCGACGAGGGTGACAAGGTCCAGTTCGAGGTTGAGTCCTCGGCCAAGGGCCCGCAGGCAGTGCGAGTCAGCACTGTCCGCTAGTAGCCTGCGCTAAGCAGACACTTCAGCCCCCGGCTCCAGATGGAGCCGGGGGCTTTCGTTTGCCCGGTTTCCCTAAACGGGAGCCAAGGTGCCGGCGAAGATCTGCCAGGCAAGGAGCGTCTTGGCGACCAGGCTCAGCACAATGTAGACGCGCTCGCCGTAGAGGTAGTCGCGCCAGCGCCCCACGCGCTTGTACTGGAGCACCATGTTCACGGCGAAGATGTTGAAGAACACGAAGATGGACGCGATGATGGCGTAGACGAAGGTGGGCGGCTCGGCTCCGGACGAAGAGGCCGACCCTACCAGGTAGAGCACGATCAGTATCCAGGGCATGACCCCGGCCAGGCACCCGTAGATGAACGCCGTCCAGTCCGTCCGCTTGGTGGTCTGGTTGTGCAGTTCCATCAGGTGGCCGAACAGGTTCATCATGGCGTTGATGCCGAACATCAGGATCATGGTGCCCAGATCCCAGATGCCTACCAGCATGCCGATGAGCACGATCATGAGCGAGGAACTGAGGGCGTACTCGTAGAAGCGGGCCGGATTCATGCCCAGCTTGAGGTGCCGTACGTACCAGCGGTAGCCGAAGGTGGCCAGGCTGAAGTGCGCCACCGCCGAGATCAGCAGGAAGAGAGCTACCGCGGGCCCAAAGCGCAGCTCATAGGCGAGGGTCGGATCGGGGACGAGCTTGCGGGCGGCGGCGTCGAAGGTGAGGAAGTTGGTGTAGATGGGGTAGGTGGTGGCGTTGCTCAGGACTATCATGAGCACGCCCTGCACCAGGTGCAGCAACCCCATGGCGGCGTTGAATCGACGTAGACCGGTGAACGTGGCTTCGGACGGCTGAGCGCGAACGACGACCTTGGTCTTGGCCATACCCTTGCCTCCTCCCAGAGTGCCTCGCCTGATAGCGGCGTGCCGCTTGAGTATCGGGCCGGCCGGGGTCGGACACAAGATCGAGGGAGCGGCCGGATCACGGGCACACGGCTGTCATGCGTTCGAGCTAGTACGGTCTGCTGGTCCGCGCACGGGTCCGCAAACCGCACAAATGGAGCGCATGTCGCGGCTACGCGCCCCCAGGAGTCCCGGTACCCGCTTGCGGCAGCAGCGACAGCCTTTCCCTGGCCACCGCCTCTACCTTGGGCCGAGACCAGGCCAGGGGGTGGTACTGTCCTGCCCGCCAGAGCGGTATCTGGTCGTCGTAGTGGGGGCTGGCGGGATGGCCGGACTGCCCGCCGGGGATGACGCCCACGGAAGCGTCCCAGTCCGAGAGGTCCAGGATCATGCGCCAGGAGGGGCCGGCCGAGTAGTCGTTCAGGGGCAGCTGCGGCCGGAAGAAGGCGGCGTTGACGGTGTTGCCGTCGCCGGCAAGGGGGTAGGGGCCGCGGTTGAGGAGGCGCTGCAGGGGCTTAGCCTGGGCCAGGGTGTGGTGGAAGGTGATCCGGTGCAGGTCTCCCCAGCGCCAGTTGTCCACCTCTTCACCCCGGTACCGGCGCAGGTAGGCCAGGGCGTCGGCCAGGGCGCCGGCGAGGATGTCCTCGCGCGTGGCGGGCCGGCCCTGCTCGTCACGGAACCAGTCGGCCTCGTCGTCACGCAGCAGGCGGCGCAGCACGGAGCGGCTGTTGTTGGTCTGGTGGCTGCTGTAGTGAAAGATGGGTCCCAGGTTCAGGCCCAGGTAGCGGTCGGTGAGGTCTCCCAGCCAGGGGGCGAACACCCGCCGGGCGGCGAAGTGCTCGGCTAGCTCGTAGACGGTGGCCTCGGGCGATTCGGTGGTGAGGCGGCCGTCCCAGGTGGCAAGAAGGGACAGGACGCGCGCCGCCTGGGCCCGGTGTTCGCGCAGGGCGGGGTGGTTGAGAAGGGCCGAGCTGGATGATGTCAGCAGGGCGGCGAACTCCGTCCCGGAAAGGCTGTGCACGTCCTGCTGGATGCGGGCGAAGTCGTCCGCCGAAAGCTTGTCTTTCTCCAGCAGCAGGTCGGTGATGCGGCGAGCGCGCTGACCATCGTACTGCTCGCAGGAGAAGTGGTGCGGGTACTCCACGCCCGCCACTCGGTTGTTGGCCGAGACGAGGTAGCCCTGCGCCGGGTTGAGGGCGTGGGGCAGCTCCTCGTGCGGGATCCAGCCCTGCCACTCGTGCTCGCCCGTCCAGCCGGGCACGGGAACGAGGCCCAGGTCGTCGCCGCGAACGGGGATGCGGCCGGGGACGTAGAGGCCGATGTTTCCGGCCCGGTCGGCGTAGACGAAGTTCTGCGAGGGGCAGTCGAAGTCGCGCAGGGCCTCAGTGAACTCGCGCCAGTCAGCGGCGGCGTTGAGGCGCAGGACGGAGCGGGTCAACCGAGAGGGCTCGCTTCCGACCCAACGGAGGGCCAAGGCCACCCTTTGGCTCTCGCCGTCCAGGGGCAACTGCGAGGTGACCACCGGCCCGTGGCGCGTCTCGAGCACCTCGACCACGCGGGACACCACCTCGCCGCGCACCTGGATCTCCTCGCGGTGGACGCGGGCGCGCTCCCACTCCTCGCCTACCCGATACAGGGTTGGATCGTCGGGGTGGAACTGCTCCAGGTAGAGGTCCTGCGTGTCGGGGACGGAGGCGGTCACGCCCCAAGCGATGTGCTCGTTGTGGCCGATGACGACGCCCGGTACGCCGGGGAAGGACACGCCCGCCACCTGCAGGTCGGGGCAGGAGAGGTGGTTCTCGTACCAGATGCCGGGCAGGTCCAGGCCCAGGTGGGGGTCGTTGGCGAGGAGCGGCTTGCCGGTGGTGGAACGGTCGCCGGAGATGACCCAGTTGTTGCTCAGGCCTTGGTAGCGCAACAGGGGGAGCCAGTCGGCGGCGCGGCGGAACTGGGCCACGAACTCGCCCGCCAGTGACGCGCAGGTCTGCTCGGGCAGGATGATGGGGTTGCCGGGCGAGTAGTCGTCGCGCAGTTGGGCGGCGCGCTCCGGCCCGACGTGGGCGATGAGGGCGGCCTGCAGCACCTCCTGCTCCCAGTTGTGGGAGAGGATCCAGCCCTGGACGCGGCCGTAGGTGAGGGTGTCTAGCGGCGTCCAAGGAGCGGGGCGCTGCCGCAGCAGGGCGAACTCGAGCGGCAAGCGGTCCTGGTGGCCACGAATGTAGGCATTGACCCCGTCGGCGTACGCTTGCAGAGCACTCCGTGCGTCGTCGTCGAGCAGGGGCACGTCCTGGCGGGCGGCGCGAGTGAAGCCGGCGGTGCGGGCGAGGTGGTCGGCCTCGAAGCCGGCCTCGCCCACGATCTCCGCCAGGCGGCCGTGACCGAGACGGCGGCTGAACTCCATCTGCCAGAGGCGATCCTGGGCGTGGACGTAGCCCTGGGCGAAGAAGAGGTCCCACCGAGACTGGGCGTAGAGGTGCGGGACGGCCCAGCGGTCGCGGATGACCTGCACCGGCTGGTCGAGGCCAGGGACGGTCTCGCTGCCGGTGGTCTGGGGCAAAGGACGGCGCCAAAGGTTCCGGGCCAGGGCGCCGAGCCCGGCGAGCGAGACGGCGACGAGCAGCAGTCGTGAGGGCTTCATGTCTCCACTCCGTCGTGGCGCGGTTGGCGACTCCGGCGCGGTCCCGTCATGGCGCCGGGGACGGGTGGCCACCCGTCCCCGAGGCTGTGCCGGCCGCTAGGCGGTGGGTGAGCTTCGGAACAGGAGCGGCTGACGGCCGCGGCTGTCGGCGACGGCGAGCACCAGGACAATCACCAGCAGGGCGGCGGCGAATACCACCGAGCGGAGCGCGGCCTGACTCACGGCGATGCCGATGAAAGCCCAGACCAGCACCAGGTTATAGCCCAAGTCCTGCCGCATGTAGGTCATGGCCAGGCCAAGGCCGGCGGCGACGATCAGGAGCAGTACCGTCCAGGTGGCGCCGCTGATGCCGAAGCCGTTCCAGCCGGCATCATAGAGGGCCATGCTGATGTTGGCCACGGTCGCGACGGTGATCCAGCCCAGATAGACGCTGAAGGGTACGTGCACGGACCACTTCTCCCGTGAGGAGGCGGGGGTCGCGCGGCCGATGTCTACCCGCAGGTAGATGGCGATGAGGGTGCCCAGCACGACGAGCATCAAGAGCACGGTGACGGGCAGCATGAGGTTATGCCAGAAGAGGATCCACAAGGAGTTGGCGGCGCAATTGATGGCGTACAGGTAGCCGATCTTCTCCAGCACCGGGTTGTCCCGTTGGGCGGGCATGGCCTGGTAGACGGTGAAGGCGATGAGCCCGAGGTAGATCAGGCCCCAGATGGAGAAGACGTAGCCGGCGGGAACGAACACCACCGGGAAGCTGTCCGATACCTGACCGGTGGTCCGCCCGGCGATGGGCAACGCGTTGGCCAGCGCGTTGACGATGATGACCACGATTGTGGCAGCGATGTTCACCCATTGGCGGGTGTTGAGCCTATCCATGTTCCCCCCTCCTTGACCGGTCCCGGTTGCCCGAAGGCAGGGCAAATATGCCGGCTACCCTGCCCCACTCAGATAATAGCCGTGTACCGGCGGATTCTCAAGAACGAATGCTTCGCCTACGAGATTCCTCGATTCCGCAGGCGCTCCTGCTCCCAGGCGGCGAAGTCCGCCGGGGGATGGACGGTCTCCGCCTCGGGCAGGCGGGTCAGGGTGA
>JAAYAV010000223.1 GCA_012719195.1 Anaerolineae bacterium
GCCGACCTGCCCGCACCGGTGCTGCGGAGCGATGTCCTGTCTATGGAGGACTTGCGCCCCGGAATGCGCCTGGCGGGGACGGTGCGGAACGTGGTGGACTTCGGCGCCTTCGTGGACATCGGCGTCAAGCAGGACGGGCTGCTACACCGGAGCCAGATGCCGCCCGGCACCGACCTGGGCGTTGGTGATGTCATCCAGGTGTCGGTCCTGACGGTGGACCCGGATCGCGGCCGCATCGGCCTGGGCTGGGAGGGCTAGGCGGCGGGCCCCGCCGCCTCCGGGGCGACCTCAGCGGTCGCCAGAGGTTCCGGTACCAGCACCCAGATGCGGTCTCCGTCTCCCACGGCGCAGGCGAGCCGGTAGCGACAGCCGCGGCACTCGAGGACGCCCTCACAGGGCCCCCGCATCGCCTCCACCTTTCCCTGTGCGGCTAGGCCCTGGAGCAGGGCGCGTACCGCGTCCGGCGACTGGCGCAGCGTGCGCGCCACTTCGACGAGAGTGCGTGGCTTGCCGTCCGAGATCAGCTGGAGCAGGTAGTCCAGTTCGTCCTCGTGGCGCCGCTGCTCGTATGGGGCCAGCAAGCTGGCTATGAGGCTGGTGATGGGGACGGACAGAATCAGCCCGATGCTGCCCACCAGGGTGCGCACCACTTCCTCGGCGATGGACTCGCGGCTGAGGCGACGCAACAGCGGCTCTTGGTAGAGGCTGAAGGTGATGAAGAGCGGCAGCGACGCCCCCACATAGGCCAGCACCAAGGTGTTTACCGAGGCGGACATGTGATCGCGGCCGATGTTGAGCCCGCGCCGCATCAGCTCCCAGGTGGTGAGGTTGGGGTTGGCGCGGTAGAGCTCGAAGACGGAGGAGGACTGGCCGACGCAGATGTCGTCCAGCACACCGAGCGTGCCGATGATGATACCGCCGAGGATGATGCCCCGCAGGTTCACGCCCGGCCCCATTTCCATGAGCAGGTAGCTGGTTTCCTCGGAGCCGTGCCCACTCAGGCGCGTCCAGCCCACGAAGGTGGAGGCCAAGATAGCGGTGATAACCAGGCTGACCGTCATGCCGGCCACGGCGGCGTGGGCCTTCATGTTCCAGCCAAAGACCAGATAGGTGGACACGGTGAGCAGGACGAGGGCCCCAAGCAGACTGACAACGATGGGATCGTCGCCGGCGATCATGCGCGGCACCACGAAGCCGAAGATCACCAGCACGCTGAAGGCAGTGCCCGCCAGGGAGCGGATGCCCTGGCTCCAGCCTACTACGACCACGAGGACGATGAAGAGCACCAACATCCAGGCAAGAGCGGGCGTGCGGACGTAGTCGGAGATGTAGAGGTGATCGCCTTCCGGGCCGGCCACTCGCTCCAGGTACACTCGATCGCCGGCGCGGAAGAAGCGCGCCTCGCTGGTGGAGGCGAGCACTCCCTCTTCCACGGTGAGCTCCTGACCCTGTAGCGATCCGCTCTCGACGCGGACGAGAAGCCGCTGGTAGGCGGCGCTGGTGCCGTCACCCGGGTCGCGCGTGCCTTCCTCGATCACGGCCACGACACGAGCAGTGAGCGTCTCCACGCTGCTGTTGCCGCTGTCGCCGCCAGTGAGGGCCAGGATGAACACGGCCACCAAGAGAGCCAGCGCGAGCACGGTGTTGGTCGAGACGGATTTGCGGCTGCTGATCATGGCGCTCGCAAGACCTCCAAAGAGGCGTACACCCGACCGCCCGGCTGCCCATGACCGTCCCGACGGTGGGCGCCCGAGCGCAGAGGCGCCGGTAGAGGTGTGACGGGGGATACGGTAGACGCTATCGACGACGGTGGCAAACGGTACCGGTACCGGAAGGCCGCTGGTAGAATCGGCGACAGGCTACACTTGCACGCGGCTAGGGGAGAGGCCATGGCGCTGGTTGTGGATCGGGAACGGGAATCACTCTCAGGAGCGGACGAGCTGCAGGAGCTACGCCGCCCCATCCGCACGGGCTTGTGCCTGGCTCTCTTGGTTCTAGGTTGGCTATGGGTGGTAGCGGAGGCGACCATGCAGGTTGCCCCTCCCCGGCCGCTGCCGCTGGTTCCGCCGGTGATCCTCCTGGCCACCGCGGGCCTGGTCCTGCTCTCCAGCGGTCTTCCCGAAGCCTGGCGGAACTGGCTGCTCCTGGCCGGCACGGGTGCGGCACTGGCCGTCGGCTTCCGGTCCACCGGCGCCGTGGCTTGGGTCTACTACCAGTCGCTGGTGGTGACAGTGGGCCTGGTGATCGCGGGCACCGCCGCGGGGGTGGCGACGGCAGCCGGCCTGACGGTTGCCACTCTTGCGTCCAGCATGGGCAGCGGCTCCATCGCACCGGAGATCCTCGCGCCGCTGGGGCTGCTCTGGGCCGCGCTGGCGGTGAACTGGCTCGCATCCACCAACCTCTACACCGTTCTCCGCTGGGCGCTGGACAGCCAGAGCCGGGCCTGGCGCACGGCCGACGAGGTCAGCCGGCGCCGGGAGCAGTTGCGCCGCACGCTGGACTCGCTCCAGCACGCCCACGCCGCCCTCTCCCGCACTAGCCGCGAACTGGAAGAAGCCAGGTTGGAGGCGGAGGAGTCTCGCCGGGTGAAGGCACGGTTCGTCTCCAACATCAGTCACGAGCTGCGTACGCCCATTAACATAATCGTGGGATTCGCCGAACTGACCTGCTTCTCGCCCGAGACCTACGGCGATTTCGAGTGGCCGCCGGCCTTGCGCGAGGACCTGCTCACCATCTGGCGCAATGCGGAGCATCTCCTTCACATGATCGACGACGTGCTCGACCTGGCGCAGATCGAGGCGGCCCGGCTTCCCATCACGCCCGAGCCCACCGACCTGGCCCAGCTCATCCGGGACACGGTGGCGACGGCTAGTGGGCTCCTACGAGATAGCGGTCTGGACCTACGAGTTTCGCTGCCACCGAGCATCGGTCCGCTCGACCTCGACCGCACGCGGATACGGCAGGTGCTGCTCAACCTGATCAACAACGCCGTCCGCGCCACTCGTAGCGGCTACATCGAGGTGTTGGCTGAGTATGACGATGTGCAGGTAACGGTTACCGTGCGCGACACGGGCCAGGGCATCCCGGTCGATCGGCTCGAGCTGATCTTCGAGGAGTTCGAGCAGGTGGATACGTCGCTGCGCCGGCCCCATCAAGGCGTCGGTCTGGGGCTCGCCATCTGCCGCCAGTTTGTCCGGCTCCACGGAGGCCGCATATGGGTAGAGAGCGTACTGGGCGAGGGCAGCGCCTTCCACTTCTCGCTGCCGCTGCCGGGCCGCGCGGCGATGCGAGCGCATCTTGGTCAGCACCTGCCTGACCTGCCGCAGCGGCCACGTCGCCCGCAGGAGAGAGCCAAGGTAGTGGCGTTATGCGGCGATGACCTCGTTGGGAGGGTACTGGAGCGGCACGCCGAGCACCTGGAGGTATTCACGTCGGAGACGGTGGAGAGCGCGGTGGTAGCAGTGCAGGAGCAGCACCCGCAGCTTCTGTTCGTGGGAGTGGACACCGGCGCGGAGGTGGGCGAGGCGCTGGCGCAGGCGCGGGAGGTTGCGGCTGCCGCCAGCCCGGGGATTCTGCCCGCCCTGGTGGCCTCATTCCCCACAGAGCGCCGGGCCGGAGCCAGCCTGGGCGTGGAGGAGTTCCTCATCAAGCCGGTGACGTCCCAGCAGGTAGTGGGGGCGGTGCGGCGGCTCTGCGGCGATCCGAGCCGACTGCTGCTGGTCGACGACGAGGCAGACATGCTGGCGCTGTTGGGTCGGATCGTGGCCCAGGAGTGGCCGCAGGCGGAGGTGGTGGGTGTCACTTCGGGTGAGCAGGCCCTGGCGGTGCTCAACGATCTTCGCCCCAGCGCGGTCCTGTTGGACCTGCTCATGCCGGGGATGGGAGGAGTCGAGTTCCTGCGCCGTATGCGAGCGCGAGGGGTCGGTCCCATGCCGCCGGTGGCGGTGATCACGGCGCGCGGGCCGGCCGAGGAGGTGGCAGTGCCCGGGCAGGCGGAGATGACGATCCTTCGTACGGGAGGGCTGGAGGCGGGGGAGATGGTGCGGCTGTTGGAAGCGCTGGCGCAGGCTCTGCCGGCCCGCTACGTCAGTTCGCCAGCACTGAGTTCAAGCAGTCCAGCAACTGCGTAGATCGGACCGGCTTGCGCAGGTAGCCGGCGGCCCCGAGAGAGGCGGCCAGTTCGGGCTCGTCGAGTACGGAGCAGATGACCACCGGAACACGCCTGAGTCGAGGGTCGGCCTTCAGCCGCTGTAGGATCTCCCAACCGTCCATGCTACTCATCATGAGGTCGAGTATCACGACGTCGGGCATTAGTTCGGCGATCTCGGCGAGAGCGGTGCTGCTCTCAGTGAGGCCGACCAGGCGGTAGCTGCGCCCGGTCAGTAGCCGAGAGAATAGGCGGACCGTGTCCGGGTTGTCCTCCACTAGGGCGATGACCTTCTCCTCGTGGAGCGACCGCAGAGTCAGGCTGAGCGTGAAGCCGGACTCGCTCTGCTCCAGGCCGATGGCCACCTGCTGGGCATCGGCGAGGGCAGTCACGGCCTCGGGCGGCGTGGTTGCGCGAGCGGCCGGATCGGGTGGGCGCGGTAGGCAGGCCACGATGGTCAGGAGGGGGTGGTGGCCGGCCACCGATAGGCCAACTCCCACCCGGCCGCCGGCGGACCAGCGGACGACGAACGACAATGCCGCCAGCATCAACTGGCGCAGCAGGACCGGGTTGCTGACGGCGTAGATAGGCTCGGGAGGGCAGTCGCGGTCCAGTTGGACGGAGCAGGTCTCGGCCAGGGCTTGGATGGGAGCCAGGGTGCCGACGAGCAACTCGGACACGTTGACGCCGCTCTGGTCATCCCGGACACGGTCTATCTCTTCGCGCAGGGGGCTGCCTTGGCCCTCACCCTGGCCAGCCAGGGCATCCGGCGGCCGTAGAGATATGGCGATGGCTTCCAGGGCTCGGCGTTGCTCGCGCAGAAGCTGTCGCCGTCCCAGTACCAGCTCGGCCTCCACCTCGTCCAGGTCCTTCCCCAGGATGAAGCGTTGGTGGACGACGGCGTACGGTCTCCAGGCCGGGTCGGAGAGGGGAGTGTCCGGTCGCGGGCGCAAGCGCTGGATGGCGGCGGCGAGGCGACGCCGCAACTCCTGCACCGCCAGTTCCGGGTCGCCGGAACCGAGATGGAGCAGGGGCAGGATGGGATGCCGCACCAGGTGCGCCTGATCGTAGTAGTGGGTCAGGGCGTCACGCAGGGTGCTGACGAACTCATCTAGCTCGGCGGCGGGCTCGGAATCGGGCATGCTGTCACCAATCTGTCACCGCGATGTCACCAAGAGGTGACAAAGGCGGGAAGCTTCTGGCTACGATTATACAGGTGTCTACCGCAGACGGGCGACCGGAGTGTTTCGGCCGCCGGGGATTCCAGCCACAGTGAGGAGGACGGTATGAAGCACCGGATAACCAGACGCGGGTTGCTGGGTGGAATGGGAGCAATGGCGGGCGCGGCGGTGCTTGCCGCATGCGCGGCCACACCAGCCCCGGCGGGCGAGCAGGAGCCCGCGCCTACCGCTGAGGCCGTGGCAGAGGGGGCAGGCGCCGCTCCGGCGGGCGAGGTCGTGGAGCTGACCTTCCAGCACTTCTTCCAGAGCCCTGAGCTTTGGGAGACCGCCTTCGTGCCCATCTTCGCGCACATCGAAGAGACCCTTGGCGTGAAGATCAACCACATCCCTACCCCGTACGGCGAGATGTCCACCAAGCTCCTGACGCTCGTGGCCGGCGGTACGCCCCCTGACCTCACTTCGCTCGGCAACACGGTTCTCACCGATGTAGCCAAGCGGGGGGCGCTCCTACCGCTAGACGACAGGATTGCCGCTGATCCTCCTTGCCCAATGGAGGACATCATGCCTTCCCGGATCGTGGACAACACCTGGGACGGCAAGCTCTATGGCATGCCCATCGACCAGGGATCAGACGGTCTCTACTACAATACGGCCATCTTCGACGCGGCGGGCCTGGACTATCCCAATCCCGACTGGACCTGGGACCAGCTGGTCGAGACCGCGCTGGCGCTTACCGTGGACGAGGCGGGCCGACCGGCCACTGATCCTGGGTTCGACCCGACCACCACCAAGCAGTGGGGCTTCCAGTTCGATACCAGTCTGCACCGCATGCACAACCTGGTGACCAGTCTGTCCGGCAACGAGGCTTGGTTCGACAAGGACATCACCGTTTGCCAGATGGACAGCCCCGAGATTGTGGAAGCTTTGCAGTACCTCATAGACCTGCGGTGCGTCCATCACGTGGCGCCGACGACGGAGCAAGCGGCTGGAGTCGAAGGTCTCGCGGGCGGCATCTTCCCGTTCGGCCTGGGCTACTTCGCCATGCAATTCGCTTGGGTCGGAATGACCTCAGCCCTCAAGCTTGAAGGCGTCAAGATTGGCACGGACTGGGATGTCACCACGTACCCGAAGGGCAAGATGGCCGTGGCCAGCTCCAGTGGCCAGGGCTTCCCCATCGTCAAGGACTCGAAGCACCCCGACGAGGCCTGGGCGGTGATCAAGGAATTCATGACCGAGAACGTCATGAAGATGCTGGGCCAGAACGGCGCCTGGATGCCGGCCCGGATCTCGATGGCCAGGTACGGTCAGCCGGCCGATGGCGTGCCCGAGCACTATTCGGAGGCGTTCATCGATCCGGTTTCCGAGTACGGCTTCTCCAAGTGGTGGTACGTGCCCGGTTGGAGCGAGTGGGACCAGACCATCACCAACGAGGTCGATCCTTGCTGGCTATGCCAGCGGTCGGCCAAGGAAGCGGTGGACACGTTTGTGCCTATCGTCAACGAGATGGTGGAGAAGCGGGAGCGCTGATCCACCGGTGCGGCGGGCCCTGTCGATGAGGGAGGTCCTCACCGGCAGGGCCCGGTTTCGTTCGCGGGCGGGGATCGAAGTGCCATCTGGGAGAGCGAAGGTCTGTCCTCGAAGGGGAGTGAGATTGGCGGAACGGACAACGGGAGTGCGCGACTGTGGCTGAAGCCTTGAGTGTCTCGGGAGGCCGCCGGACGCTCAACCTTAGTGTGCGGGCCAGGGAAGGGCTTGATGCCTACGTGATGCTCCTTCCCTGGGTGGTAGGGTTTGTGCTTCTGGAGGCGGGCCCATTCGTCGCCTCGCTGGGGCTCTCGTTTACCAAGTGGGATATGTTCTCTAGTCCCGTCTGGGTCGGTCTGAGCAACTACCAGGATATGGTTGCTGACAGGCTCATGGGGATGGCCGTCTTCAACACCGTATACTACACCTTCATCCTGATACCTCTGCAGGTGTTGGCCACCCTCGCCATGAGCTTGGCGCTGAATATGAAGGTCAGGGGCATCAGATGGTACAGGACCCTGTACTATCTCCCGTCGATCACGCCGGCGGTCGCGAATGCTCTTCTCTGGATGCTCATCTTCCAGCCTGAGTTCGGCATAGCGAACTTCGTGTTGCAGAAGCTAGGGCTGCCGAGGCAGCTTTGGCTCCTCGATATCCGGCTGGCGAAGCCGAGCTTGATCATCATGAGCCTCTCGCTCGTCGGTGGCAGCATGCCGGTCATGCTGGCCGGCCTTCAGGGGATTTCGACGGAGCTATATGAGGCGGCGCGGATCGATGGTGCTGGGCGCTGGCAACTCCTGCGGCGAGTCACCCTGCCCCTGCTGACTCCGGTGATTTTCTTCATCACGGTCACAGGCATAATCGGCTCATTCCAGGTGTTCACCAGTGCGTTCCTCGCTACCAACGGGGGTCCGCAGAATGCCACCCTCTTCTACGTTCTGCTCCTGTACCGGAACGCGTTCCAGTACTTCAAGATGGGGTACTCCTGCGCCATGGCCTGGGCGCTCTTCGTGGTGATCCTCGCCTTCACGGTCCTGCAGTTCTGGTTATCGAGCAAGTGGGTGCACTATGAGACCTAGTAGTCAGACCGTGGAGGGAATGAATGTCTGAAGGTGTCCCGGCGATTCCCGTAGCACGCAGTGCCGAACCGAACGGCGCCGGCGAGCACCCGCGTTCAAGGGCCGGAAGGAAGCCGCAGTGGGGCAGCATACTGGTGCATGCCATTCTGCTGGGTGGCGGGCTGTTGATGCTCCTGCCCTTCCTGTGGACGGTCTCGACCTCGCTCAAGCTGCCCGGTGCGGCGCTGGACTGGCCGCCCAACCTGATTCCCGATCACATCACCTTCGAGAACTACCGGCGGATCTGGGAGGTTGCGCCCTTCGCTCTCTACACGCGCAACTCGGTGATCATATCGGCCCTGCGTGTGCTTGGTTCGATAATGAGCGCGACGATGGTGGGGTTCGCCTTCGCGCGCCTGCGCTTCCCGGGCAGAGAGCCTCTCTTCCTGATCTGCCTTTCGACGATGATGCTACCGTTCTTCGTCACCATGATCCCGGCCTATGCGCTCTTCCGCATTCTCGGCTGGATCGATACGTTCCTGCCTCTCACGGTGGGAGCTTGGTTGGGGCCGTCGTTCTACGTGTTCCTCAGCAGGCAGTTCATGCGTACTCTGCCGATGGACTATGACGAGGCAGCCCGCATCGACGGAGCGGGCAACTGGCGGATCTGGTGGTCGGTTATCCTGCCCAACTCCAAGTCCGTCATAGCGACGATCGGTATATTCGCGTTCCGAGCGAGTTGGGATGATTTCCTCGGTCCGCTCATCTTCCTGAACTCCCAGCGGAACTTCACCCTGGCGTTGGGGCTCCGGAGCTTCCAGGGCTACTA
>JAAYAV010000224.1 GCA_012719195.1 Anaerolineae bacterium
CGGGTCACGTGTCAAGCCTCTACGCCAGCGGCCACACCAGCGACGCCTTCTTCGGGAAGAGCGCCTTGAGCAGCACGTTGGCCTCATCGCCCCAGGGCGACGTGTCCGGGTACACCTGCCGTAGCTCCTCGGTGGTGTGGTGCCCGAAGACCAGGTGCAGGAAGGTGAGGCCGGAGAACCCGGCGTTCCCTTCGTCCTCCGGCATCGGTTGCCAGGGCTCGACGGCCTCCAGCTTCCCCTCGGCGAAGACCATTCTCAAGCCGCCGCGGTAGAAGCTCAGCTTCAGTTCGCCGGTATGCCCGACGGCGATGGACTCCGCCAGCCGTCGCTCCAGCACCGGCCCGATGTGCAGCAGGAACCGGGGCAGGTCGGACACGCGCAAGTACCAGGCGTAGGGTGAGCCCTCGGCGGGCAGGCTGGCGCGGACTGCCTGATAGGCCGGATGGTCCCTCCCCAGGGAAAGGGTGTAGGAGTGGAATGTCTCTTTCTCGTCCACCGCGGCTATCATCTCGCCGGTGCGCTTGATGTAACGCAGCACCGCCGGCATCACGGCCAGCCAAGACACACCGGGCCGCAGCTCGAGGCCCCACAGCTCCAGGTTGCCGCGCCGGACTCGCGAGTTGTGGGTGATGTAGCCCACTGGATCGCCGGCCGTGCTCTCGATGATCCGCACCTCCGGCCGCATGCCCTTGTCACTACGTCCAAGGAGGTCCAGTCGCCAGATGGCCTCATTGCGAACACAGGACACCAGCGACCGCCTCTGCGCGTTGGCGTACACCTCGGCCAAGAAGGGAACGTCGGTCTCGGTGGCGGGGCGGAAGGCGAACCGCTCCTCCTGGCCCTCCTTGAGCTTGGGCACATCCGCGGCCGCCCCGCTCCGCGAGCCGCCCAAGTCCATGGTCATCTCGTAGCCGAACTGGCGGTAGAAGAAGGGGATGCCGGTGATGGCCTGCACCATCTCCCCCTTCTCGGTGCTGCGACGGTGGGCCACCTCGAACTGCGCCCGCACTAGTCCCTTCCGCCGGTACTCCGGCCGCGTCACCACCACCTCCGGCTGGCCCACGCCGAAGGGCACGCCGTCGTAGCTCCACGTCTGGGAGATGAGCACCATGGACGACACCAGCGCACCGTCTTCAGTCCTCTCCACCACAGTGTAGTCGTCCGGCGTGATGGTCGGGTGTGGTCGGGTGAGCATATCCATGGTCCAGGCGGCCATGAACTCGCTCGGCTCCCGCGTCTCCCGGTTGCAGAAGACCTCGGAGTTGAGCTTGGCCACCGCCTCGGCGTCCTCGCGCCGCGCCCGCCGCAGCACCAGCCCGTCGCCCAGGTCGCGGATGAAGGTGTCTTCTCGCATGGGTCCCCCTTGTAGTTAGTTGCCAGTGGACAGTGGTCAGTTGGCTCGTGACTCGTGGCTCGTCACCCTGAGCGCAGCGAAGGGTCTCGAGATACTTCACTTCGTTCAGTATGACGCAGAGGGCGCGGCAGGCCGGCAGCGCCACGTCTGCGACACGCCCGCCTTTCCAGTCACG
>JAAYAV010000225.1 GCA_012719195.1 Anaerolineae bacterium
CCCCAGGCCGCGCAAGTCGGCCACCACGCCCGTCTGCTCCGCCTCGTACAGCCGCCAGATCACCCGCAGGCCCTGCAGGCTGCCGGGACCGTCCGTCAGCGGGCGCTGACCGGACTCGACGCAGTCCAGGAAGTGCTTCATCTCGTTCTCGGTGTGCTTGTTGGACTCCGACTCCATGATCAGCTCTTCCTCGCCTTTGTGGAGGAAGCTGAGCCGACCGTGGGTGATGTCCGCCTCCAGCAGGCCGTCGGTGCAGTGGGCGTGGAAGGAGTAGCCCAGGCGGGTGCCGCGGGCGCCCCAGGTGCCGAAGTGATAGCCGAGCCGGTTGCCCTCGAACTGAAGGGAGACGTTGCTGGTGCCTTCCTTCTCCATCCAGGGGGTGCCGAAGTTGGTGCCCACGTGCGTGCCTGACACGGGCCGGCCCAGGTACCAGAGCAGAAGATCAATGTAGTGGCACCCGTGGCTGAAGAGCTGTCCGCCACCCAGCGTCTTGGCGTTCAGGGCCCAGTGGCCGGGCCAGTACTGCGTGAGCTGCTCCGTCCAGATGGAGACCTGGAAGACATCGCCGAAGGTCTTGAGGTCCAGCAACTGCTTCATGCGCGTCACTAGGGGGTGGAAGCGCATGCAGTAGGCGATCATGAGGGTGCGCTGCTTGCGCTCGGCGGTGGCGATGAGCTCCAGACACTCCCGCTCGCTGTTGGCCATGGGCTTCTCGAGCAGGACGTGCTTGCCCGCCTCCAGGCACTCCATGCCCACCGGGTGGTGCAGGTGATGCGGCAGGACCACCAGAACGGCGTCCACATAGTCCAGCACCCTGCGGTAGTCGGTGACGGCGACAGCGCCCTCGAAGTGCTCGGCGACGGCCTTGGCCTTGCCCTCGTCAACGTCCACCGCGGCCACAAGCTGCATGCGGTCGCGCACCTTCTCGAAGCGCTGCACGTGGGCCTGCGCCATGCCGCCGCAGCCGATGAGCCCCAGTCGAACCTTGTCCATGCGTCTAGACTCCCTCCGAAGCCGGATCACGTCACGGCATCGTGGGGCGATTGTGCCGCAGCGGTGGGGTATGCACAACCGAGACGGTTATGCTGCGGTTGGTTCCGTTACCCATGTGCGCTACCATGGTGACGTAGGTCGGTCGTGGAGGGGCCCTCTAAGCGGCCGGCAGATTGGCGAGGAGATAGCTAGATGATCATCGACTTCCACATCCACATCGGCGACTTCCGCTCCCTAACCGAGACCAAGCTCCAGCCGGTCACCTGGGAGAACCTCTTCCAGCGAATGGATGACGAGGGCATAGACAAGGCAGTGCTCCTGCCGGTCTTCGTCTCCAGCGAGAACTACATCGGCCCTCGCTTCATCACTGAGGGCGGTATGGACGCGCGGACCCAGGTCCTCGAGGCGCAGCAGTACCTGGATCGCATCATTCCCTTCGGAAACCTGGACTGCCGCTGGCTGGGCAATAGCGACAAAGCCGACTACAGCCCGCTGCTGGATTGGTTCCAGGAGCACAACTGCGTCGGCATCGGCGAGGTGACCTCGAACGTGCCCATCGACGACCCGCGCAACATCAACATGTTTCGCCAGTGCGGCGACCGCGGCCTGCCGGTCACCATCCACAACGTGGGCTACCTGCCCGGCACCTACGGCCTGCAGGACTTCCCCGGCATGCCCGGGCTAGCCAAGCTGCTCGAGACCTGCCCCCAGACCAACGTGCTCGGGCACGGGCAGGGGTTCTGGGCGGAGATGGGGGCCGGCATCTCCATGGAAGACAAGATGCGCTATCCCAAGGGCCCCATCACCGAGGAAGGCGCTCTGCCTAAGCTCATGCGCCGCTGCCCCAACCTCTACGGTGACCTATCCGCGGGTAGCGGCCACAACGCCATCACCCGCGACCCGGAGTACGGCATCCGCTTCATCAACGAGTTCCAGGACCGGCTCCTCTTCGCCACCGACGTCTGCTTCGGTGGGCTGGACAGCCGCATGCCCCATCTGAACACGCTCAGAGGGTGGCTCAGCGAGGGCAAGATCTCACAGACGGTCTTCGACAAAGTGACCCACAAGAACGGCCTGCGCCTCATCGGCCAGGGCGAGTAGCAGGGACCAGCCACAGAGGCACGGAGACACGGAGTCTGGAGAATGAAAGATCTGCTCTCAGTGTCTCAGTGCCTCTGTGGCCAATCTCGCAGCGCGCGGCAGACGCGCTCCCACTCCTTCTCGAGCACGTCACGGGCGTAGGCGACCTCGCGCACCGTGGGGCGGAGGAAGCAGACCACGGTCTTGGGCATCTCGCCGGTAAACGCACGCGCCGCTTGGGCGTAGACGGCCAACTGGGTGCGATGCTCTCGCTCCGCCTTGGCGGAGGCCTCGCCTGCGGGGACGTAGTTGGTCTTCCAGTCCACCAGCGTCCAGCCTCCCTGTTCGTCACGGAAGAGCAGGTCCAGCGCGCCACGGACGGTGCTCCCGGCGACGGGCAGGGCGAAGGGGAGTTCGGTGTAGCGTTCGCGGGCGACGGATGCGCGACGATAGAGGTCGGACCCCAGGAACGCGCTGAGAGCTTGCTCGGCTCGCTCCACGATGTCGAACGCCAGGGGCTCGGTCAGACCCAAGCGCAGCGCCCAACGCGCCAACCGCTCCTGCCGGGCGCCGGCGTCCTCTGCCAGGCAATCCCACTGCGACAGCGCCAGGTGCACCAGGTCTCCCAGCGCCGTTCCATGGCGCTTGTCGGGAGTACGGAAGGGCCGCACCGGCACCGGATCGTCTCCCAGCAGGCGCGGCAGGGC
>JAAYAV010000226.1 GCA_012719195.1 Anaerolineae bacterium
CGGCAGGTGGGGCGGGCAGTGCCCGCTGCAGCCGACTTCCTGATCGCCGTGGGGCCGAACGCTCGTCTCTTGGTGGACGAAGCAGCGGGCCTCATGGCGCCGGAAGCGGTGAGGCACTTCGCGTCGGGCGACGAGGCGGTGCGGCTGGTGCCCAGTCTGCTGGCCCCGGGTGATGTCGTGCTGGTGAAGGGTTCGCGAGGGATGCGGTTGGAGCGCCTGTGCCAAGCGGTGGCGCTGGGGACCACGAGACCATGAGCAAGGGTGAATCTGGTTGGCCTACTCGCTAGTTCTGGGCGTAGTCGCGTTTGTCATCGCCGTCTCCTGGGGCGGCCCGTTCATCGCCATGCTGCGGCGCAACGGCGTGGGGAAACAGATCCGCGTGGATGGACCCCAGTCGCACTTCTCCAAGGCGGGCACGCCGACCATGGGCGGCCTCCTGGTGGTGACGGTCGTGCTCGGGATCACCATCGTCCTCAACTTCCTCAACCTCGTCGGCATGAACACCATCGGCCGTTCGGTTCTCCTGCCCATGGGTGTCATGGCGGCCATGGCAGTTCTAGGCGGGGTGGACGACTGGGTGAACGTCAAGAGCCGGAACCCGGGCGGGATTGGCCTGCTGGCCCGTCACAAGGCCATGTGGGGTCTAGCGATCACAACCGCGGCGGCCATCGGCCTGCACTTCTTCCTCGGCCTGGAGAGTGTCGCCATCCCCGGGATCCCAGAGAAGATCAGTATCGGGCTGTGGTACATACCCATCGCCATCTTCATCATCAACGCCACCGGCCACACCGTTAACCTGACCGATGGACTGGACGGCCTCGCGGCGGGAACGGTCCTGGTGGCCTTTCTGTCCTATGCCGTGATCGCCTACTTGCAGGAGCAGGTCTACCTGGTGGCCTTCTGCCTGACAGTCGTGGGGGCGCTGGCCGGCTTCCTGTGGTTCAACGCCTATCCGGCTAAGGTCATCATGGGCGACACCGGGTCTCTGGCTCTGGGCGGCACGCTGGCCACGGTCGCGCTGATGACGGGGCAGTGGCTGCTGCTGCCGGTCGTCGGCGTGGTCTTCGTGGCCGAGGGCATGTCCGACATCCTGCAGGTAGCATACTTCAAGCGGACCAAGGGCAAGCGCCTCTTTCGCATGGCCCCCATCCACCACCACTTCGAACTGGGAGGCTGGTCCGAGGTTCAAGTGACCATCCGCTTCTGGATCATCGGCATCATGGGAGGGATGGTTGGGGTGGCGCTGGCGCTGATATGAGTGCTCGGGAGCGAGCCCGCGCCGCTCTTGCCGGCAGAAGGGTGGGCGTGATCGGGCTCGGCCGCGAGGGGTTGGCGCTGTCCCGCTTCCTGCTCTCGATTGGGGCCGACGTGGTTGTGACTGACGACAAGCCGCTCGGTGCGCTCGCACCGGCGGCGCACGAACTCGGAGACGGGGTGGCCCTGCATGCCGGCGGCCTGTACCCGGGCGTGCTGGAGACCGATCTCTGCTTCGTCAGCCCTGGCGTACCCCTGGATCGACCGGAGTTGCTGTCTGCTCGGGCCAACGGGGTGCCTCTCTGGAACGAGACCGGCCTGTTTCTCTGGCTCTGCTCGGCACCGGCGGTCGGTATCACAGGGAGCAGTGGCAAGAGCACCACTACCGCCCTCGTGGCCGGCATGGCGGCCGAGGCCGGGCGGCGCGTGCACCTCGGTGGGAACATCGGCCGGCCCCTGATCGGCTGCATCGACGAGATACGGGCCGACGATTTGGTGGTCATGGAGTTGTCGAGCTTCCAGCTGGAGCTGATGCGGCAAAGCCCGACGTTTGCCGCGGTTACCAACCTAACACCCAATCACCTGGATCGGCACCACACCATGGCGGCCTACGTGGCCGCCAAGAGGCACATCTTCGCCCACCAACGCGCCCACGACGTGACAGTGCTCAACGCCGATTGTCGCCTGTCGCTCGCCCTAGCCGAAGACTGCCCCGGCCAGGTGCACTGGTCCGGTCGTCGGGCCGGCTGTGGCCCCGGCGCCCATCTGGCGGGCGATACCTTGGTGCTGCGCCGTTCGGCGGGAGAGAGCGATCGTCTCTGTAGCCGGGATGAACTCCGGCTTGTCGGAGAGCATAACGTAGACAACGCTTTGTGTGCTTGTGCTCTGGCCGGTGCCATTGGGCTACCATCCAACGCTATCCGGCGCGCGCTCGTCGCATTCGCCGGCCTTCCGCATCGCCTGGAGGTGGTGGCGGAGGTCGGTGGTGTCACGTACATCAACGACTCCATTGCCACGGCGCCCGAACGAAGCCTGGCGGCCGTGCGCTCGATGCGTTCCCCGGTCGTGCTCCTCGCCGGCGGGCGCGACAAAGACCTGCCGTGGGAGGAGTGGTCGGCGGAGGTGGCACGCTGCGTGCGAGCAGTAGTCTCCTTTGGAGAGATGGGCTCTCGGATTGTGGCCCTGCTAGCCGGGCGGGGAGTGACCGTGCGGCAGGCAAGTGGGCTCGACGAGGCGGTGCGGTTGGCTCAGGGGCTGGCACGACCGGGCGACGTGGTCCTCCTTTCCCCCGGCGGCACCAGCTTCGATGAGTTTCGTGACTTCGAGGCTCGAGGTGAGCGGTTCCGTCAGTTGGTTCATGCTTCGCGGGAGGATGGATGAAACGCACACAGGACAAGCTCTACCCGAGCAAGCCGGACTACTGGGTCCTGGCGATTGTGGGCATGCTGGTGCTGATCGGGCTGGCGTTTGTCTACAGCGCCTCGCTGGGGCACAACCCCGCCAACCCCACTTACCTCCTGAAGCGGCAGGCGCTTTGGGTCGTTCTGGGGACGGTGGCGCTGGTGGCGGCGGCGCGTTTCAACTACCGGCGTATCCAGCTCTACACCCTTCCGGCCCTCGGCTTCGGCATCGTACTCCTCGCGGTGGTCCTGCTGGTGGGCGATCGCGTCCACGGCAGCATTCGCTGGCTGGGCGACATCATCGGTCAGGAAGGCTCGGTGCAGCCCAGCGAGTTGATGAAGCTGATCCTGGTCTCGTACGTGGCCTACTGGCTGTCCACCAAAGGAGCCGAGATTCGGCACGCCACGTACGGCCTGATTCCCTTCAGCCTGATCGTGGGCCTGGTTGCGGCCCTCATACTGCTGCAGCCCGACTTCAGCACCGCCGTGATCATCACCGGCGTGGCCCTGTCCATGTTCCTCGTGGCGGGGGCGGTGGTGTGGCAGTTGGTGGCCGTAGGCGGCTTGGGGTTGGCGTTTGCCGCCCTGCTGGTAATCGGCTCCGACTACCGTATGGGGCGCATCGGCGCCTTCCGACAGGCCTTCATAGATCCGCTCGAGGCTGGGTATCACGTCCGGCAGACAGTCCTCACCCTGGGAAGCGGTGGGCTGGTGGGGCGCGGCCTGGGTAACGGCATCCTGAAGTTCGGCTGGCTGCCGGTCGGCTACACCGACAGCATCTACGCCGTCATTGGGGAGGAGCTGGGGTTCCTGGGCTGCGTGATGGTCCTGGCGCTGTTTGCTGCCCTCGCTTGGCGCGGCTACCGGATAGCGGCTCAGGCGCAGGACTCCTTCGGGGCCTTCCTGGCGGCCGGCCTCACCACGCTGCTGGTGGTGCAGGCGCTGGTGAACATCGGGGTGGCCACCGCCGCTGTGCCCTTCACCGGCGTCACCCTGCCTTTCATCAGCTACGGTGGCTCGTCAATGGTCGTCTCGCTGGTGGCGGTAGGTGTGCTCTTCAACATCAGTGGACACCGGATCGAGGACTAGATGCGGCTTGCCATTGCGGGTGGTGGCACGGGAGGACACATATACCCGGCCGTATCCGCCATCGAGGCCTTGGGTCTCCTGGGTAGGCCCACCGACGTCCTCTGGCTGGGCGCCGCCGGTCGACCGGAAGAGGCCATGGCCAAGGAGCGCGGCTGGGGGTTCCATCCAGTGCAGACGGCGCAGGTACGGGGGACGGGGCTCCGCCTGCCGCTGCATGCCGCCTACGCGGTGGGGGGAGCAGTGGGGGCGTCGCGGGCGCTGAAGGCATTCGCCGCCGACGTGCTTCTGGCCACCGGCGGCTACGTGAGCGTACCTGGTACGCTGGGCGCTCGCCTGGCAGGGGTGCCGGTGGTGCTGTTCCTTCCTGATGCCAGCCCCGGTTGGGCCATTCGCTTCCTGCGGCGCTTCGCGCACGTCAAGGCCGCCTCCAGCGATGCCGCCGCCGCGGCGTTGGGAGCCGGGGCTGTCGTCACGGGCTACCCGGTGCGTGAGGCGTTTGCCACGACGGAGCGGGAC
>JAAYAV010000227.1 GCA_012719195.1 Anaerolineae bacterium
GCCGTCGCTCCCGGTGTTGGCGTCGCGGGTACGGCGGTGGTCATCACGCGAACTTCCCCAAGGGAGGTAGCCGCCTGCTCGCGAGACACGCCGCAACCGGCCAGCACTGCAGCGAGAACTGCCGCCAGCGTCAGGGCCACTGCCCATCTAACCATGTGTCCCGCAACGTCCGGGACGGCCCGACCAACCTGACCCAAGAGGCTCCTCCAACATGGCCAGACTAGACGATGGGTGCGCCGCCGTCAAAGACCCGATATCTCCTGCCGGCACCGCGAAAGACCGCGTGGGTCAGCCCACCAGTATGCTTGCCACTGCCGTGCCAGTGGCTGGTCGGCATTGACATAGAACGCTTGTTCTAGTACAATGGATGCCATAAGGTGCCCCAGCCGCATGCTTGCCTAGCAGAGTTAGGAGTAGGGTGGTGACGCTTTCAGATAGGCAGAGGGACATCGTCGAGGCCATCCGCCGGTCTATCAGCTCCCACGGATACCCGCCGACGGTGCGCGAGATCTGCGCCGCCACCGGGATCTCGTCCACATCGGTGGTGAACTACAATCTCAAGCGCCTGGAGGAAGCCGGCCTCCTCCGCCGCAACCCGGACACTTCGCGCGGGATCCGTCTCCTGGAGGCGCTGGAGAGCGACGGGGGGTCGGCCCTGGTCTCGGTGCCGCTTCTCGGCCGCATCGCCGCCGGCGTTCCCCTTCCCATTCCCGACACGGAGGGGCCGCTCTTCTCTGACGAGACGATCTCCCTGACGAGGGACCTTCTCGCCGACGATGAGGGCATCTACGCCCTGGAGGTGCGGGGTCAGTCGATGATCGACGCCCTGATCAACGATGGCGACATCGTGGTCATGCGCCACCAGACGGTGGCCGAGAACGGGGACCTGGTTGCGGTATGGCTGCAGGAAGAGCGGGAAACCACTCTGAAGCGCTTCTACCACGAGGGGAATCTCGTGCGGCTGCAGCCCGCCAACCCCTCCATGCAGCCGATCTACGCCGACCCAGCCAACGTCGAGATCCAGGGCAAGGTCGTCCTCGTCATTCGCCAGCCCGAGCGCCGGGGGGCGCTTGCGCGGGAAGCCCGACGAACCGATACCCCTGCCCTCGCTCGCTCACGATAGCCACCGTCAGCCCGGCCGCGGCCAGCCGGCCCCGCAGCCAGGACAGGTGCGTGTACAGCGTCCGTAGGTCGTGGTCGTCCTGATCCGGCCACACCGCGGCGGCTAGGTCTGCCGCAGGCACCGGCTCACCTTGCGCCCGCATCAGCGCACACATAATCGCGGCCTGAACCGGCGTCAGCTGGACCGATCGGGCTCGCCGCCGCAGTGACCGCGCCTGGCGGTCCAGCCGGTAGCCGGCATAGACAACTTCTCGAGAGGCGGCGGTTGCCGCCCGGATGGCTGACTGCAGCTCTCCTCGCGGCAACGGGTACCGCAGCACCACCGCGAACCGTTCGTCCCACTCCGTGACCCCACCGTCGCAGACCATCACGAACGGGGCTCCCCGCGCCGCGGGCAGCAGCCGCCGGTGCGCGCCACGTCCCCCGCGGGCGCGCCAGTCGCTCAGAACCACTACCTGCGGCCGCTCGTGCCACATCGCCGCACGGGCTGCCTTCCAGTCCCCGAACGCGATCACCGGCGGCCCGATGCCCGCCAGCATTCCGGCCAGTGTTTCCCTAGTAGCCGGGTTGGCATCCACCAGGACGAGCGGGTTCATATGTGCCTGCTCCGGCTCCTGACGCTGGCCTGCCCCCTAGCCGACCGTTCCGGCCGGTGCTAGAATCTGGCCCAACTTCCTGCCGAGGCCTGCCGTATGCTGACCGACGACGTAGCGAGAGTGCTAATCGATGAGGAGACCATCGTGCAACGGGTGCGCGCACTGGGCGCCCAAGTGTCCGCCGACTACCGCGACCGCGACCTGCTCCTGCTCTGCATCCTCAAGGGCGGCATCGTCTTCCTGTCCGACCTTATGCGGTGCATCGAGATCCCGCACGGGATCGAGTTCATGGCCATCTCCAGCTATGGCGCCGCCACCGATAGCTCGGGCATCGTGCGCATCGTCATGGACCTGGAGGGATCCATCCTCGACCGAGATGTGCTGCTGGTCGAAGACATCGTCGATACCGGCAACACCCTGTCTTATGTCAAGAGCATCCTGCAGACCCGCGGACCACGCTCTCTCAAGATCTGCTCGCTTCTCAACAAGCCCGATCGGCGCGAGGTACCGCTGGAGATCGACTATGTCGGCTTCGACATCCCCAACGAATTCGTCGTTGGTTACGGCCTGGACTTCGCCGAGAAGTACCGCAATCTGCGCTTCATCGGCGTGCTCAAGCCGGAGATGTATACCAAGCCCGACTGATCAGCGCTCCAGCTGGGTGACGGTCTCAGCTTCCTTCTGCTTGCCCTTCTCCACCACAGAGAGGAAGCCCCCGAACAAGCGGTACTCGTCCATGCGGCAGGAGTTGATCAGCTTGCCGTCGTAGACGGTCATGTCGGGGCAGCTATCGCACATGTCGGCGCGGCCGTCGGGCTGAAGGTCGGGCGCCTGGATGATGCCGATAGTCTGCGCGCTGATGGGGCTGAAGATCCGGCTTGGCTTCCGCACCACCGCCCGCAGCCACCGCCCAGCAGCCTGGCGCACCAGCGGGTCCCACGGCGCCATGAGGAAGACCTTGGCGCCAACGCGGGCATCGGAGAGGTAGGCAATGTAGGTGCCGGTGAACAGGTGGTGCCCGATCTGGGCCAGCTCCATGGTTCGCTTGCCGACGGAGCCGTACACCTCGCCGCCCGAACCGATCTGCGCCCCCGCAAGCCACTTGATGGAGTCGTGACGGATCGAGCCCCCCAGGTAGGCGGCCGGCTCGTACTCGGCGAACTGCTCCTTTATGGTCCGGTAGACGTCGGGTGAGTTGACGAACGCCTCCTCCACCGTCTCGCTGACGTAGCTCAGCTGCGACAGGTCCACCTCTTCGTCGGCGGCGTCCCGAGCGATGCTGGTCTCGCCGGCGGCCGTGCGGTAGGTGATGAAGACCAGCCCGTGCACCCTACCGAGGTTCTCCCGGCCCCAGCGCACCACGTCCGGGATTGACGCGAGGGAGTCGGCATAGACGGTGCTGTTGAAGATCAGGTAGACGCCCTTGACCGAGCTCACGATGTCCGTGACCTGGGCGCGTAGCTCATTCAGTTCCGCTTCGCTCTTCCCAGTCCAGCCGGGACGTGTCTGGTGGCTGTCGATGTGAATCGTATAGCCGGCGAGACCGGCCTTCTTCAGCTCGCGGTTTACTTCTGGCGTCAGCGCCTTGGCGTTGCTCAGAACCACCGGCTTCATCCCCAGTTCGGCGATGTAAGCCACGACCTCCACGATGTCGGGGTGGATGAGCGGCTCGCCACCGGCGATAGACACGTTGTCCGGGTTGCGCCAGCGCTTGAAGAACCGCAACTCCTCTTTGATCTGATCCAGAGGCTTGTGGCCCGAGAGAGTCTGCCGGTAGCACCCCTCACAGTGGATGTTGCAGATGTCAGTGATCTCCAGCCAGGCGATGGGGTTGTCATTGAGGGACCAGGGAAGGCGGTAGAGATTTCTCTTGTCTGGGGCCACGCTCAGTCCTCCGAGCTAGTGTGTCGTCGACCGGTTTGGCACCGAGATACAACTGCATCGAGCCGCATCGTTCGCAGGGCGAATGACCAGCGGCCAGCAGATGGACCGCATTATGGTACCGGCCCCCTAGCGCGGCAAGGCGAGCCGGCGCCTGTCCCGGGCGCGAGGCCTACCAGTGCACGTAGAAGTCGGTCACGGTGGCATCCCCCGCCCCGACCAGTGATCCGGTGGGGTCCCAGTAGATCTCGCTGAGGCCCAAGTCCTCGCCAAGACGCTTCAACTGGCCATTCCAGGCATCCAGTTCGGCCGCCAGCTGGTCCAGACGCGCCGCCCAGGTAGAGAGGCGGTCGTACTCGCTGTCGCTCGGGTGCTGGTTGTGAGCCTTGACTGCGGCATCGTATTCGCCGATCTCGTCGTTGTAGGACCGCACGGACCTGCCGTAGGCGTCGGACTGGGCCAGGTAGTCCGACACCAGAGCCGAGTACTCGTCGAACCGGTCGCAGGAATAGCGCTCCGCCGCCTCGAGGCTCATCACGCCCAGGGGCCGTCCCACTTCCAGACAGGCCACCTTGTCGCCCCCGATGGCGTCCACGAACACGAGCC